>NZ_CP099966.1:4452500-4752500 GCF_025403485.1 Chryseobacterium paludis | reverse complement strand
GCTATGCTTCATACCAAGTGGATTAAAAATGAATTCCTTTAGTATCTGGGCAAAATCCTTCTTATATACTCTGCGGAGGATTTCCGCAAGCAGCATGAAACCTGTATTATTATATTGATACTGTTCTCCCGGAGTATAGTTAATACTTTTAATTCCTAAAACGGTCTGTACAGCTTCATTATTTGTCAGTCTGAACTCATCACCAAAACCTTGTAATTCATTAATTTCCGTAAAATTGGGTAAGCCATGGGTATGATTCGCCAATTGGCGGACGCTGATTTTATAAGGTAAACTGCTAAGCTCAGGAAGATAGTTTCTGATATCATCATCTAAAGAAAGCTTTCCTTCCTTTACGGCCATAAGTGCAACCAACGCTGTAAACTGCTTGGAAACTGATGCTATATTGAAAGCAGTGGAATCTGTTACGGAAATTTGATCCTCCAGATTGGCCTGCCCATATGTTTTCTTATAGATTACTTTCCCATCTTTTATGATCCCTATGGCCATTCCGGGAGCATTCGCCTTAGCATATGTATTTAATAGCGAATCGGCTTTTCTGATTTCATTTTTTGGAGTGAATTGACTGGAATATAATCCTAATCCAAAGCCCATTAGAAAGAAAATACATAACGCAAGTTTAATGTGTGATTTCATTTTTAAATTTTTAATGAAACAAATCTGAAACTTTGCGCTGAAATAAATATCCGGATACCGAAAATCGGACTCTTTTGTTTAGAAAAATCAGTCCGACTTAAAGTCGAACAGTATTTAACTGATTGATTTTCTGTAATCTGTAGGGGTAACACCCGTTTCTTTTTTAAATGCTGTATAAAATGAAGATTTAGAATTAAAACCTACCTGATACAATACTTCCAAGACTGTTAGCTGTGGATTTTCCTTTAAAAGAGTTTTAGCACTGTTAATTCTGAATTCATTAATGAAATCAAAAAAATGTTTTCCCACTGACTGATTGATCAACAATGATAGTTGTTTTTCCGGCAAGTTGATTTTCTCTGCTAGTTTTTGTAACGTTAACGTATCATCTAAGTAAGGCTTTTCCATCTCCATCAGAATCAGGAGATCTTTTAACTGTTCTGATTCCTCCTTAAAGTCAGGAGCTTTCTTTACCGGAACTAAATCTTTATCTATTCCAGCAAATAAATCCGGTCTGTATAAGCAATTTAACACAAACCAACTGATCATAAATAATGCAAAGAAACCTGTAAATGTATACAAATACAACAGAATGTCGTTATTCTTAATGAAACCCCTGAGCAGTACAAAAAAATTACCTATTAAAAATAAAATTGTAGTTCTTAACAACCATTGATAAACTTGTTGATGATTGCTCGAGTAATTTTCCCGGTATAGTTTCTTAAATGTTCTCAGCACAAGAAATACGGCAACAATATAATAGTAATATTGTACTGTCAATAGCATATCAAATAACCGATAGCCTTGTTTTGAAATGTCTGTTGAAATAAATAAAACAAAGGAAAGTAAGAATAGTAATGCATGTAAAAGGTGTTTTTTGTTTAAGTTAAAATTATAATAACAGGCTGATTTTACATACAGATAATACAGAGGCATCTGTAATAAGACACTGGCAGATTTAAAGCTTCTAAAAAAAGTGCTGGAAGGAGACCAAAAAAGACCCGATAAATCAATGGAAGAAACGAGAAGAAATGAAGCAAATAAATAATTAGGTAATTTTCTTTTACTTTTTGCTGTTATCAAAAAGATCACAAGCAGCAAAAACAAAAAAGCAATAATTTTGCCCAGATCACCTATTAATGTCATATTTCTTGTTTAAATTACAATATTACAAAAAATGTAATCGCCTTGGTAAAAACATTCATTGATGCATTAAAATTATTTAAAACTGCAAATCTTACAAATTCAATTTTTTATTCAATAATATTCTAATCCGCAAATAAAATCTACTGCGCAAAAAGACCGCGCAAATCATTTATTAATTTGTATCATAAAACAACAACAATGAAAGATAGAATATTAGAAAAACTAAAAGAAGTTGAAGAAAAACGTGGTATAGAAGTACTTCTTGCCGTAGAATCAGGAAGCAGAGCCTGGGGTTTTGCCTCTCCGGACAGTGATTATGATATACGGTTTATATACCGACATAAAAAAGACTGGTATCTTTCTCCCTGGGATAAAGATGAAACGATAGAATTTATGACAGAAGATGATCTAGATGGTTCTGGTTGGGACCTTCGAAAGACTTTTCATCTTTTGTTGAAATCCAATGCTGCATTATTAAGCTGGTCCTACTCGTCTATCGTTTATATGGAAAACGAGAAATTTGTGGAATTATTTAAACCATTGGCAGACGCGTGTTTTTCTCCCGTAGCCGTTTCTTATCACTATTTAAGTATGAGTAAGAAATATCTGGAAGCCTGCAGACATGATGAGGTAAAATTAAAAAGTTATTTCTACTGTCTTAGAACGGCGCTTACCGGAAAATGGATATTAGAAAAAGGAACTGTACCTCCGGTTTTATTCAGTGATCTATTGGTTTTAGTAGATGACTTTACGAGAGTTAAAATAGAAAACCTTGTTGCTCTAAAAGCGACTAAAGGAGAATTTTATTATCACGCCAACGATTGGGAACTTTTCGGATTTCTTGAAAGTGTAGTTACTGAGACTGAGGATAGAGCAAAGAGTTTATCTGCTAGAAAAGCGGATAAAGTTGAGATGGAAAAAGTATTTAGGGAAATATTAGCAGACTAGATAAAAGATGATAAGTATTTCAATATATTAAAGCTTTTGAAAAACATAGAATTTCAGTAATAATAACAATTCAATATGACGATCCAGGATCTTAAAAATAAAAAACTAATCCTTTTCGAAGCCATTTCCGGAAGCCGTGCTTTCGGATTGGCGACGGAAAATTCTGACACCGATATCCGAGGGATATATTATATTCCGAAAGAAGATTTTTTTGGACTGAATTATGTTCCGCAAATCTCTAATGAGACTAATGATATTACCTACTATGAAATCGGAAGGCTCATAGAGCTACTGCAAAAAAACAATCCGAACATTCTTGAGATTCTGGCCAGTCCGGAAGATTGTATTTTAGAGAAACACCCTCTGATGGATCTTCTAAAACCCGAAGACTTCCTGTCAAAATTATGCAAAGACACCTTTGCAGGATATGCTATCTCACAGATCAAAAAGGCTAAAGGATTAAATAAGAAAATCCTAAATCCTATAGATCAAGAAAGGAAATCCATTCTCGATTTCTGTTTTATTCTTGAAGATCACCGCTCAGTACCGTTGAAAGAATGGCTTTTCAGAAATGAAAAAGTTCAGGAGAAATGTGGATTGGTCAGCATCGATCATACTAAAGGAATGTTTGCTTTATTTTATGATAATACCCACACATTAGGTTATAAAGGAATTATCCGGAATGAGGAAGCTAATCAGGTTTCAGTATCCTCTGTTCCTAAAGGAGAAAAAACCGCTGCCTATCTCTTTTGCAATCTTGATGCCTACTCTGTGTATTGTAAAGATTATAAAGAATACTGGAAATGGGTCTCAGAACGAAATGAAGACCGTTATAACGTGAATCAAAATCATGGACAAAACTATGACAGCAAAAACATGATGCATACCATCCGTTTATTGCAGTCTTGTGAACATATTTTTAAAACTGGATCGATGCATATCCGTGTTGAAAATCGAGATGAATTATTAGATATTAAAGCTGGAAACTGGTCTTATGATGAGGTAATGAAAAAAGCTGAAGATCTGGTAAAGTCTATTGATCAATACCACTCAGTTTCTACACTTCCTGAAGAACCGGATCTGGAAAAGACAACAAAGATATTGGTTGAAATAAGAGAAAGATTGTATGGTTAAAATTGAAAGTACTAAGAGTTGACTTAGAGATTAATTCATCGCAATGACAGATTTAGTGTATAGATATGCTTTACATTTTTACAATTTTTGGCGCTGATAGTAATCTAAATTTGTAAAAAAAATAATGAAAGTAGTATATTTTTTAACTGCATTCTTGCTTAGCTTCACCATCCAGGCACAGGATTCTTTAGTTACTAAGATTGCGTCACAACATTATCAAATTATAAATTTCGAGAATAACCATTTTTCGGGTGAAGGAATTACAAACCTTACTCAGACTATTGCAAAGCATAAATATGTTCTAATTGGTGAGGATCATCTTAATAATGAAGTCCTGGATTTTACAACTTACCTTACTAATCATATCAACTTCGACAATTATATCACAGAAACTGATCAGTTCACTATTGATATCCTTAAAAAAGATTGTAAAAAAAATAAAGACCATCAGTCTATTGCACCTAACTCTAATGATAAATTTTCTTTTTTCTCATTTAATAAAGATCATAATCTATTAGATTATTTTTTCGAAAACAATAAGACTGTGATAGGTCTTGATCAGGTTTATTACAATTCTGATGCAGTTATTTTCCAGGAACTTATTAAAATAACAACCAATAAAGTAGCAAAAACAAAATATCAAGCTTTATTAAAAGAATCCACAACCCGATGGGATAGATATAAAAAAGAATCAAACCTGGTTCCGCTTAAGGATGGTTCCAATCGCCCTTATCTGTTTTCTGATGATCTGGGTAAGAATCTTGCAGAGCTTCAAAAATTAAAACTGTCAGACTACGAATATCGTGCTATCAATAAACTGAAAACCAGCAACGAGATATACATCCTCGAAAATAAAGAAAAAGAAGCAGAATCTAACTTTTTGAGAAGCTCGTCGATGAAAGAGAATTTTCTTGAAAATCTTGATAAAATTAAAGGCAAAAGAAATTTGTTTAAGTTTGGAGCAAACCATGCTGCTAAAGATAAAAGCTTATTACAAAACAGTTCTGATATTGGAAATCTAGCTTCTGCTTTAGCTGATTCAGAAAAGGAAAAATCTTTACATATCGCTATTATACAAAAATCTGGTAAAACCGGCTCTTTTCTTTCGGAAAGCAATGACGCTGAATATGTTTTATTCTTAAGACCCTTTTATCGATTGGTCAATAAGGAAAATCAATGGCTCTTATTTGACCTCACTAAAATTAACGAAGAGATAAAGAAACAAAATACTTCTGTTAAATCAGGTACTCTTAAAAATTTACTGGGTGGCTATGATTATTTAATTATAATCCCTAAAGTAACTGCACAGAAAATGATCACTTAAGTAATGCTAAATTGACATGTTGAGATGTTATAAAGATATTGTTTGGAAAGGATAATCCAAATTCATCAACCGCAAAAATAACTTTATAAAAAGTTGTTCGTTTTAATTTGTAGTAATTAGAAAAAACCTCCTATTTCTCGGAGGTTTTTTCGCTTTTATCTTTTTAGCAAAAAATAAAAAGTAAATTAATTATTGTTTTACGATAATTAATTATACATTTGCATTATTAATATTAATCGTGCTATGAACCAGACTAAAATTATTTCAAGGATTCTTTACTATCTCTGCCTTGTATTGTCAGCAGGTTATATGTTGACGGCAGTATATTCTGTTTTCTGTCTTATTACAGGCTTTGCTACTACTCCATACAAGGAAAACAAATTTCTTCATATCAATTTTCCTTTTACGGATCAGCCTTTTCTCAATATTGAGAATAATTATCCTTACATTTTATTTTCATTTATGACAGTTTTAATTACATATGGTATTTTCTTCTGGTTTTCGGCGAGAGTTTTTAAAGTTTTTTTTCAACCAAAGCTATTCAACGAAAAAAATATCATACAGCTTAAAAGATTTTACATATACAATATTTTCCTTCCTTTGCCTATTGTGATTATAGCAAGTTTTTTCGTGGAAGTGGAAAGTATGATATGGGGACTGGTTTTTATCCATTTCATGTTAGGAATTTTCTGTCTGTTTCTTGCTAATATCTTCAAGCAAGGACTACATTTGCAAAACGAACAAGACCTATTTATATAATATGCCGATTATAGTCAACTTAGATGTGATGCTTGCCAAACGAAAAATGCAGAGTAAAGAATTGGCAGAAAAATTAGGAATTACACCTGTTAATTTATCTATTCTAAAAACAGGAAAAGCCAAAGGTGTCCGTTTCGATACGCTGGAAGCAATATGCAAAATCCTGGAATGCCAACCCGGAGATATTCTCGAGTATAGAGAGTAGTAAGGATCTGGAATAAAAGTTTAAAATTGAACCTCTAAAGTTTTATTTCTCTTTATTCTTTATTCTAAAAATCATAAATCCCTCCTACATCATCATCAACTAATCACAACCACATATCATTTTCAAAAAGCAATGGAAACATTGCCAGCTATTTTATTACCCAAACTCAAGATTATGAACACATTATCTATCAACCATCTCAGCCTGACCTATAAAAATGGCTCTCAGGCAATTAAAGACATTTCATTGGAGATCGGAAACGGCATGTTCGGTTTGCTTGGCCCGAATGGAGCCGGAAAATCTTCTTTAATGAAAACAATTGTCGGTCTGCAGAAGCCCAGTTCCGGAAATATCCTTTTTAATGGAAACGACATTTCTAAAAACCCTGATTGCATAAAACAGAATCTAGGATTTTTACCACAGGATTTTGGAGTCTATCCAAAAATTTCAGCTTATGATCTATTGAATCATATAGCTATTCTAAAGGGGATTAAAGAGCATTCTGAGCGTAAGGATCAGGTCTTTAATTTATTGGAAAAAGTTAATTTATCTGATTTCAGAAATAAAGAAGTCCATACTTTTTCCGGCGGTATGAAACAGCGTTTTGGAGTTGCTCAGGCCTTACTGGGAAATCCTAAGATCATTATCGTTGATGAGCCAACAGCAGGCTTAGATCCGGAAGAGCGTAACCGTTTTAATTCTTTATTAAACGACATCAGTAAAGAGGTTATCGTGATCCTTTCTACTCATCTTGTAGAAGATGTCAGAAATTTATGTTCTGAAATGGCTATTATGGATAAGGGTCAGGTTCTCCGAAAAGGAAAACCCAATGATCTTATTTCTGAACTCGAAAACAGAATCTGGTCAAAACCTATTGATAAAAATGAATGGGAAACCTATCAGCTGAGCCACCATATCATCAGTCAGCAGCTGATTGAAAGGGAATTGTATATCACGACATTTTCCGAAGAGCAGCCAAATGGCTTTAACTCTGTTTCTCCCTTATTGGAGCACGTTTACTTCCATACTCTCAGACAAAAACCTTAATCATGAATCCATTATTTTTATTCGAAGCCAAGCGCAGCAGTAAGCATTGGCTAAGTTATCTTGTTGCCATAACCCTCGTAATGCTTGGTGTCTTTTGTGGAAATCAGTTCAATCTTAGTGTTGGGGAAGGGATTTATCTCAATTCACCATATACAATAGGTTTTATGATTGGGATGTTAAGTCTTTCCATACTTTTTTTGGCAATCATTTACGCGAACCAACAGCTTTTTAAAGACTGGGATTCAAAATTTGATAGTATCCTTTTTTCTTTCCCATTCTCAAAATGGACTTACCTGACAGGAAAATTTATATCCTATTTTCTACAGACTTTTCTCAGTTTTGTATTATTGATATCAGGCTTTATAATCGGTCAAAATATAAGAACAGGAACAGAAATACAGCCTTATTTTAATCTTTGGTATTATATATATCCTCTATTTATTTTAGGTTTTATCAATTGTTTTTTAGTCTGTAGTCTTTTATTCCTCATATCCTTTTCTACTAAAAGAAAACTTTTGGTCGTAGTCGGTGGTTTACTGCTTTATGTTCTGTATATGGTAGTCCTGCTATTTTCTAATTCCCCTTTTATGGCAGGAAGTCTGCCCCAATCAGAAAAAGCACAACAACTGTCGGCTTTACTTGATCCGTTTGGTATATCATCTTACTTTTTTGATGCTAAAGAATATACAATTCATCAGAAAAACAAATTGGTCGTCCCATTCTCAGGATATCTTTTGATCAACAGATCTATTTTCATCATCCTGTCCATATTATTCCTAGTACTCTCCTATCGATTCTTTTCTTTTAGAGGTCTTTCAAACAAAAAATCCAAAAAGAAAAATGAATCCTTTGCTTCCCTTAAAACGATTATATCAGATTATCATATTACACAATCAGACTTCGGAAGTATAACCTCTTTTAAATCTGTTTTATCATTTGCGAAAATTGATTTGATCTACCTTTTTAAGAGTATTACCATCATAGCTATTTCTATCCTGTTACTATTTGCTGTAGGTATGGAAATGTATGCTGAAATCGAAAAGGGAATCCGACTGCCACAAAAATATGCCAGTTCGGGATTGATGGCAACAACTATTTCTGAAAATTTTCATTTTATAGGTCTATTGATTATGACCTATTTCATTAACGATCTTTATTGGAGAAGTCAGTCTTCAGGATTTTACATGATTGAAAAAAGCACATATTTTTCAAGTAATAAATTGGGTGGACATTTCCTTTCAGCAAGTATTCTGATCTTCTTTTTCACGGGGATCCATATTATTGAAGGATTGATCTTTCAGTTGGGATACCGTTATTTTCATATTGATTGGAGTGCATATCTTGGTACTATCCTTTTTAATACTTTACCATTAATTCTTTTTTCCGGTTTTTTATTACTCATCAATGACAGTATTAAAAACAGGTTTGTAGCATTGGGAATTTCTGTTTTGGCTGTTTTCCTATTGACCGGCCCAATATCAAAAAAAGTCATCACTTATCCTTTGTTAAGAATATTTTCTGATTTCAAAGGTGTATACAGTGATTTCAACGGTTATGGGATCTATGAGAACTCTTTTGCCGGGAGACTCTTATTTGGAGCGGGTTTGATCATATTTTTATGGATAATCCTTCCATTAATTAAAACTAAAAAATGGACGATTAAAAAAACAATTTTCGCTTTCATCATGTTAGTCACAGGAATGATCAGCGGATCTCTTTTTATGAGGGGTTTTATTCCTCATGATGATGAAGAAACGATTATAAAAGCGGTTCATTATGAAAAAAAATTCAGAGTTTACGAAAATCTGCCTCAACCTACGATAACGGATGTTGTTACGGAAATTATGCTGCATCCTTCAGAAAACTCTTATATAATTGAAGGAAAGTATACACTTATCAATGATACGGATAAAATGATGGAAAAGGTTTTAATTAATTTTAATCCAAATTTAAAGATACAATCAGCCGTTTTTGCAACCTCTTTCGAATCAAAGAAAATGAGTGCGGAAGTGACAGAAATTCATTTAAAACGATCTTTACAACCTAATGAGACAGCAACTTTAAATTTCAGATTATCCTATCAATGGGTCGCTGTAAACGGCCATGAATCTTTTAATGCTATTATTGAAAATGGTTCTTTTATGAGAATAAGCCGATATTATCCAAGTATTGGCTATCAGAAAAGTTATGAAATTGAGGATGAAAAAAGAAGAAAAGACTTCAAATTGGGAAAAGCTTCAAAGCTCAAAAGACTTGAAGCTCAGGAAGTATTTAAAAAGGATTTTATTAATTTAAATATGACTGTTTCAACAGAGAAGGATCAAACAGCGATCGGAACTGGAGATTTAATAAAACAATGGACAAATGGCAATAGAAATTATTTTCAGTATAAGGTCAATAGTATCCCATTCCGATTTGCCGTTTCTTCAGCAAGCTATATGCATAAAGGTACTAACTATAAAGGAATTGCTATCAATCTATACTACCATCAAAACATATTGAAAACGTAGATCATCTTATTGAAAATGCCAAAATCACCTTAGATTACTGTATCAGGAATTTTGGAAAATATCCTTTTAAATCAATTAATTTTACGGAAATTTCCTCTTTTACTAAAGGCTTTGCTGCTACTGCTTATCCTTCAGCGATCTTTATGCCCGAAGACATGGTTTTTCATGCTAATATTCATGCAGATAAAGAACAGGATGTTATCAATGAACTGGCGGGTCATGAACTTTCCCATCTCTGGTGGGGAAATAGCCAGATCGATCCTGACGACAGAGAAGGCTCAGTAATGCTAACAGAGACGGTTGCCATGTACACTGAAATGATGCTTTATAAAAAAATGCATGGAAAAGAAAAAATGATGGATCGAATAAAAATGCATCAGCAGATCTATGATAATGAAAAAGGTTTATCCGAAAACCAACCTATTTACAGGGTATCAGGAGATAACCCACATATTGCCTATTCGAAAGGGGCCGTCGCAATGGTAAAACTAAGTGAACTGCTTGGAGAAGAAAAGGTAAATATGGCCTTGAAAAACTTCCTTTTAAATAATCAATATCCGAAAAAGCCCACAAGTTTAGATTTACTTAAGGAATTTTACAAAGTGAGCCCAAATGACTCTACTAAAAAAGAAATCGATAGATTATTTAAAATGATATAGCAAGTATAGTCATTATGAAAAGCTATTAAAAGAAATAGTTCTATTCCAAAAAAATCCCTCATAAAGAGGGATTTTATATATTAGTAAGACTAAAATTTTATGCTTCAGAAGAAGGATTTTGATTTTCTGTTGGAGCTTGAGCTGAAGGTCTGTCACCTTCAGGTCTTGCTTGTTGTTCCTGTCTTGGCTTCTGCTCCGGTCTTGGAGGTCTTGGCAACAAAACTTTACGAGACAACTTCATTTTCTTACGGTCATCATAACCCATAAATTTCACTTCCACTTCATCACCTTCTGCATAAGGAACTTTATCCAAACGAGACCATTCGATCTCAGAAATGTGAAGTAAACCTTCAGTACCTTTCGCAATTGCTACGAAAGCTCCAAAATCCATTACTTTCACTACTTTTCCTTTATATACTTCACCTACTACAGGTACGAAAGTAATTTCGTTGATTCTTGCAATAGCAGCATTGATCTTCTCTCTGTCTGTTCCTGCAATTTCAATACGTCCGATTTCACCAACTTCTTCAATCGCAATAACTGTATCTGTATCTTTCTGTAACTGCTGAATGATTTTTCCACCAGGTCCGATTACCGCACCAATAAAGTCTTTAGAAATTTCTAACACTACCATTTTCGGAGCATGAGGTTTCACATCTGGTCTTGGTGCTGCAATAGTTTCTGTAATTTTATTTAAGATGTGTAATCTTCCGTCTTTAGCTTGCATTAAAGCCTGCTCCATGATATCCATAGAAAGTCCCTGGATTTTGATATCCATCTGACAAGCTGTGATACCATCTGCAGTTCCTGTTACTTTAAAGTCCATATCTCCTAAGTGATCTTCATCTCCTAAGATATCAGAAAGTACGGTGAATTTTCCAGATTTTGTATCTGTAATAAGACCCATTGCAATACCAGAAACTGGTTTTGTAATCTGTACCCCAGCATCCATTAATGCTAATGTTCCAGCACAAACTGTTGCCATAGAAGAAGAACCGTTAGATTCTAAAATATCAGAAACAATTCTGATCGTATATGGATTTTCAGCAGGAATAACCGCCTGTAAAGCTCTCTGAGCTAAGTTTCCATGTCCAACTTCTCTTCTTGAAGTTCCTCTTAAAGGTCTTGCTTCACCAGTTGAGAATGGAGGGAAGTTATAATGTAAGAAGAATTTCTCATCATAGTTTGCCATAACGCTGTCTACCATATTAGCATCTTTTACAGATCCTAAAGTTACAGCTGTTAAAGACTGAGTTTCACCTCTTGTGAAAACTGCTGAACCATGAGCTCCCGGAAGGTAATCAATTTCTGACCAGATAGGACGGATCGTCTTAGGATCACGACCATCAAGACGGATATTGTCTTCTAAGATCATCTGACGCATTGCTTCTTTCTCTACATCATGATAATATACTTTTACGAAAGGTGTTACTCTTTCTAATTCTTCAGCATTATCAACATATTGAGCTAAAAACTCTTCACGAAGCGCTTTGAATTTTTCTCCTCTCTCTTCTTTACCAGATGGAGTTCTTGCAACTTCATAAACTTTATCGTAAGTTTCTTTCCACACTTTTTCACGGATTGCTTCATCGTGATTTTCGTGGTTATATTCTCTTTTAGGTAAAGATTTACCAACTTTTTCAGCTAATCTTTCCTGAGCTTCAATCTGCTTTTTAATTTCGGCATGTCCAAAGATGATCGCTTCCAGCATTTCCTGCTCAGAGATCTCCTTCATCTCTCCTTCTACCATTACAATTGAATCTTTAGTAGCTCCAACCATAATATCAAGCTCAGAGTTCTTAAGATCTTCATAACTTGGATTAACAGAAAGTTTTCCGTCAAATCTTACTACTCTAACTTCTGACATTGGTCCGTTAAAAGGAATATCAGTAATAGCAATTGCAGCAGAAGCAGCTAAACCTGCTAAATCATCAGGAATAGATTTTCCATCATAAGAAATAAGGGAAATCATAACCTGAACTTCAGCATGAAAATCCTCAGGGAAAAGCGGACGAAGAACTCTGTCCACCAAACGCATTGTTAAAATTTCCTGATCTGAAGGTCTTGCTTCTCTACGGAAAAAGTTTCCAGGAATCTTTCCTCCTGCATAGAATTTTTCTCTGTAATCTACTGTTAATGGCAAGAAATCTACTCCAGGATTAGCTTCTTTATTGGCTACAACAGTTGCTAAAAGCATTGTTCCACCCATTTTTACTACTACAGAACCATCAGCCTGTTTTGCTAATTTACCTGTTTCAATTGTGATTTCTCTGCCGTCTGCAAGAGTAATCGTTTCTGTAAACGCTTGAGGTATACTCATAAATAATTTTTGTTTAAACACTCCGTATTGAGTGTGATTGATATAAATTCGTCTAAAATTTCGTTTGCAAATATAAGCTATTTTCTCGGTAACTGCCAGCATAAAAAAGAAAAGAGATCCAGTCATTAAATAACTATCTAGCAACAACTTAGTCAGATTTTTAAAAGTCACTGCCCATTTCAAACTGTGAAGCTTATCATATTGAGCAATTCAAAAGTATATCTATTAAAGTTAACTCCACTTTTCACTCTTTTATTTATCTATGAAAATTTTCTTGGTCTATTTTTGTCTCAATCAGAGATAATAATTGTGTTTAAGGATAAAATTAACATAAAAAGGTTAAGAAAAGTTGCAGAAAAAAAAGTTGTTCCCCTATATTTGCCTTGCTTTTTAAAGTCTGTTTTATGTATGATAAAACAGTTTTAAAGTTCCAACTTTTATAACTCGTTGAAAGAGTATATCATCATCTCTTTCTTTTAAATAAATGTTTATGATTAAAAATAAAGAAGTAAAGTCGCAAAGCAGGAATTATACGGTTCCTTTGATCACCATCACCTTGTTATTTTTTATGTGGGGATTTATTACCTGTATGAATGATATTTTGATCCCTTATCTCAAGCAGCTTTTCAATCTCACCTTCTTCGAATCTATGTTGGTACAGTTCTGTTTCTTCGGAGCTTATTTTATTGGTTCATTAATTTACTTTTTCATTTCTATTTCTAGTGGAGATCCTATTAATAAAGTTGGTTATAAAAAAGGAATTATATTTGGTATTTTCCTGGCTGCCTTTGGATGTGTTCTATTCTATCCAGCCGCTACTTTTTCTTACTACCCTTTATTTCTGGGTGCCCTGTTTATTCTAGGCCTGGGATTCACCGTATTACAAATTACAGCGAATGCATATGTTTCTTTATTAGGAAGTGAAGAATCTGCTTCCAGCCGTTTAAATATGACTCAGGCGTTCAATGCTTTTGGGACAACTATTGCTCCGGTATTAGGCGGACATTTAATTTTCGAATTTTTCTCAGCACCAGACGGATCATTCAGTGCAGTAGCAACAAGAATCCCTTATTTAATCTTTGCAGGAATCCTTTTGTTAGTTGCTTTATTGATCTCAAGAGTAAAACTTCCCTCTTTTCAGACTAATGAAGAAGAAATTATAAAAGGTTGGGGAGCATTGGAATTCAGCCATTTGAAATTTGGCGTTTTTGCTATGTTCTGTTACGTAGGTGGGGAGGTAGCTGTTGGAAGTTTTATCATCAGCTTCCTGGAGCAGCCACAAGTGATGGGCTTTAATGAAATCATCAGCAAGAACTATCTTTCTTTATATTGGGGTGGCGCTATGATCGGACGTTTTTTAGGAGCTATTTCTTTAAACCAATCGATCAGTCAGGGAAAAAAGGCTATTTACATGCTTGGAGCTGCTACTGTTGTCTTTCTAGTCATCTTCAGTATCGTTAATCTTACCTTTTCTCAGATTAGCTTTTTCCTTGTATTTATCGTACTTAATTTTATTGCTTTCTTCATTGGTAAGGCAGCTCCTGCAAGAACATTGTCTATTTTCGCTGCAGTAAATGTCATATTGCTGATTTCCGCTATGGTGAATCATGGTGAATTGGCCATGTATAGTATTTTAGGAATCGGGATTTTCAATTCTATCATGTTCTCTAATATCTACACACTTGCTATTTCAGGATTAGGAAAATATACGAGCCAGGGTTCATCTCTAGTGGTTATGGCCATTTTAGGAGGTGCTATTGTTCCTATTTTCCAGGGATTCCTTGCTGATCAGTTTGGCGTGCAGCACTCCTTTATTATTCCAGTATTTTGTTATCTGGTCATTCTGATTTTCGGAGCCTATTGCACTAAATATCTGGGACATGTAGAAACTACAGAAGCCAAGTCAGGACATTAAACTAATTTATTATATTATAAAAGCTTAGGCTTCATTAAAATCGATCACCTGAATGATTAGAACTGGTTTTAATGAAGCCTATTTAATTTTTAAAATTCGATTTCGGATCTATCTTCTTTCTTTTTTAGAAAATGTATATCCTAATCTCCATTCAAGATAATCAGCAATATGTAGATCATACGCGTTAATTCCAAATGAAGCAAAAAGCCGGTCGGTGATCTGATAATGCAAGCCTATTTTTTGAAAAAAAGCTGGACTGTCATATTTCCGTTCTTTTCTAAAAATGTAATATCCTGCACCAATATTTACATACAATTTACCAATCATTAACCGATAAGTAGGAATAACACTGAATAGCAACCGATCATTCGAGAAACGTTTTTTCTGATACAGTGTACTATCTGATATATACATGGTGTGATTATATTGCTCATCATGAGTAACACCAATACCGATTCCATAAGCTGATTTTGGAGAATATTGCCGCATATAAAAAGCTTCTGCACCATATACTGAGTAATTAAACCCATCATACCGTTTTCTTAACTCATCACGCTGTCCACCTCGATAAAAGATATTTTTCCGTCCTCCAAAAACTGAGAATTCCAGTGTATTATACCTTTTATGATCAACAAAAACGGTATCTCGTACATGAGATACTGCCCGCTCGGGATAATAAACAAGACTTAACTGAGGGGCATAAGTATTAAGACCTTTATTCGGGAATTTTAATGATCCGTTGGAAAGATGATTAAACTTGAGATTTAATCCTAGATCAAAATGCTTTCCTAATTCATAATACATTCCGGTTCCTAAACTGATAAACATATTCGTTTTAGATCCTACAGATGTATTGTAATAGCCATGATCTTCATCAAATGGATTAGAATTAAATGAAATTCCGAAGTTAACACTATGATACCATTTCAGCTTACCCCACTGCTTGAGCTTTCCATTATAAATACCATAGATTCCAAATGGACTTCCCATTTCCTTGTTTTTGAGAAAGTCAAAAGCGAAAAATCCAATACCATATTGAGGATAATTATAAGCCTTTTCCCAATCCTTCTTACCATTGGTCTGTTTTAAAACCTGAAAAGAATATCCCATATAGTCACTTCGTTGATAACTTTTCAGGGGGTCATTGGTGCGAAAAAAATTTCCGTACTCCGTTCCACCGGAGAATGCCAAAGAAGATGGCACTATGATTTCTTTTTCCTGCGCAATGCAAAAATCAAAAATTAAAGAAAGTACAATCAGACAGAAATACCTAAAAAACATCAATTTAGTTTAAAGACTGGCAAATCTAACCATTCATTCACAATAAATTAATAATTATTTAAATTAAATTTCAAATTACTATTAAACCAACAAAAAAGCAACTTCTTTCGAAGTTGCTTTTTATTTTGAAAATCTTTGTAGATTATTTTCTTAAACCTAGTTCAGCAATAATTGCTCTATATCTTGCGATATCTTTATTTTTAAGGTAATCTAATAAACTTTTTCTTTTACCTACTAATTTCACCAAAGATCTTTCCGTTGCAAAATCGTGACGGTTAGCCTTTAAATGCTGAGATAAGTGATTGATTCTGAAAGTGAAAAGAGCTACTTGTCCTTCAGCACTTCCTGTGTCTTGTGCAGATTTCCCGTGTTTTGAGAAAATTTCCTGCTTTTTTTCTGTTGTTAAGTACATTCCAATATTGTTTAATGATTATTATGTAACGGGTGCAAAAGTACAACTATTTTTTAAGTCAGCAAAACATTATTGATTTCATATATCAAAAATGATAGAAAAAAATGTTAAAAATTTCTTAATAAATTTTATGCCATCCCGTTAAAAGACAGTAATTTTGCAAACGAATACAAATGAGAAAAATTTTACTTTTTACCACGGCTTCTACTCTTTTACTGATCGGTATCGCTTCAGTAAAAGCACAAAAAGGTGCTTCAGAGGACAAAATAAAAAAAGTTCTATACTTTAATCCTGAAGTAGAACCTGATATTGAAGAAATAAAAGAGCCTACCAATCATGCATTTTTTAGTGCTGTCTCAGATCATTTAAGCGGCTATAAGAAAAATAAAATGCTTCGAACTGAAGTCCAGATCCCTTTTGATAGTGTAGATACCCAAACCATTGCTGACTACTGCATCAACAATGATGCTGATTTTGCGATCGTTCCTAAGGTAAAATATTTCAAAGTAGGAATTGGAAAGTATGTTTTCTCCAATCAGGTTATTGTAAGTATGAAACTTTTTGATGCATCGGGGAATTTTATTACAGAATCGGATTATGATACTTACCGTAAAAATATGCGTCTTTTAGGTTCAGCAGAGAACTCTATCAAGATAGGAACCAACGGAGCAATAAAAAGTATTCTGAAAAAATTAAGAAAACTAAAACCTTCTTCAGAATCTGGTTTTTAGTTTTACATCACTATCACTACATTCCACACATCTCATTAGAAATCAAAATTTTAATAAATTTTGATAAAAATAATTCAATTTATTTGTGAATAATTCAAATATTTTGATTAATTTAGTTTCATACTAACAAACTAATGACCATGAAAAATCAAAAACCAACCCGAAGCAAGCATTGAAACCCTAGTGTTACAGCTTGAGATGTAACTAAGCATTTTAGATGTACTGATAGATCATGTCGAAAAAGAGTATATCGTACTCACCACCTACCCGAAGTTTAATTAAACAAAATAAATCTCTTCATTTTTTAAATTCATTATTATACCCGCAATTTTTGCGGGTGTTTTGTTTTTTATACCATAATTCTCATCTGATAAAGATTAGCAGGAAACAATTAACTCTACAAATGAGTGAATAATATAAATATTTTCATTATTTTAGTAACACATTAAAACCAAATACTTTACACTATGAAAAATTTAAAAAAACTCAACAGACAAGAACAAAAAACAATTAATGGAGGTGGAATTATAAAATGCACTGACAACTCACAGTGTTTTGGAGGATTTTGCTGCCACAGGGTTTGCGTTCTGGATGCGTGCTTTGAAGATTAATAACACCTATCAGTTTAACTTTATATTAAAACCTTATGAAAAATCTAAAAAAACTTAACAGACAAGAACAAAAAGCAATTAATGGCGGAGCTCTTAAAAGATGCACCAGCCACGCACAATGTTTTGGAGCATGGTGCTGCAATGGAATCTGTGTACCGCAAGCTTGTATTGAAGATTAATTTAAATCAAATACCATGAAAAATGTAAATTTAAAAAAACTGGACAGGCTGATGCAAAAAGAAATAAATGGCAGCGGGCTTATCAGAAAGTGCAAAGATTCAACTCAATGCTGGGCTGGAGAATGCTGCAGTGGAGGAATTTGTATGGTATCTCCCTTTCCTGTTTGCGAACCGCTTGAATAAAAAACTTATTTTTTTTTAAACTAATTTAAACATCTGTCCCCCACAGATGTTTTTTCATTAATATCCCCTATAGATCAATGCCAATTACCACAGATCACAAGAATAAAACTTTAATAAATCCTTAATTTTGCCACATCATTGGGCAATTCTAAAAAATTGAATTATTTTTGCGTATCCAAAAATCTCACGTTTTGAATTATACTGACGAACTTATCTTAAATCCTGCCGACATTGCCGAAACTCTTAGCGATCTTCCTGCTGATGAGAGGCTATTGGCATTTTTGAAAGTTCCCAAAGAATACAAAGCAGAGGTATTCTCTCATCTCGATCCGGACTTCCAGGAAGAAACTATCAGAAGTATTGGAAGTGATGATGTTTCAGAGATCCTGAATGCGATGACTCCAGATGACAGGACGGCACTGTTTGAAGATTTTCCGGATGAACTTATTAAATATTCCATCAATCATCTTAACCCACAGGAAAGAAGGATTGCATTGAAACTTTTGGGATACCATTCTGATTCCATTGCCCGATTAATGACCCCCTACTACATCCAGATCCGTAAAGAGTGGACAGTAAAGAAATGTCTGCAACAGATCAAGAAGGTTGGAAAAAGGGTTGAAACAATGAACCATCTTTATGTGGTGGATGAAAGAAACCGTTTAATTGATGACTTAGCAGTAGGAAGTTTATTATTAGCAGAGGAAGACACTTTGGTATCTGATCTCACTGATAATCATTTTGTGGCTATAACAACGATGACCTCAAAAGAGGATGCCGTTACATATTTTGAAAAATACGACCGTACTGCACTTCCTATTATCACTGAATCAGGCGTCCTTGTAGGGATTGTAACTATTGATGACATCCTTGACCAGATCGAACAACAAAACACGGAAGACATCCAGAAATTTGGGGGTCTTGAAGCATTAGATTTACCTTATACACAAACCTCGCTTATCGAAATGGTAAAAAAGAGAGGAATGTGGTTGATCATATTATTCTTTTCTGAAATGCTCACAGCATCAGCAATGGGATATTTTGAAGACGAAATTCAAAAGGCAGTTGTATTGGCACTGTTTGTTCCATTAATTATTTCCAGTGGTGGAAATTCAGGCTCACAAGCCGCAACGCTTATCATTAGAGCTATGGCACTGCAGGAAATAGGCTTAAAGGACTGGTGGTATGTCATGAAGAAAGAAATCTTTACAGGCCTCTTTTTAGGAGGAATCCTTGGTATTATTGGCTTTTTAAGAATTATGATCTGGCATGAAGCAGGCTTCTTCAGTTACGGTGCCCATTGGGTATATGTAGGTTTAAGTGTCGCGGTTTCTTTAGTGTTAATTGTACTTTGGGGAACACTTTCAGGTTCTATGGTCCCTTTTATATTAAAAAAATTAAAACTTGACCCCGCTACCTCATCCGCCCCTTTTGTAGCTACGTTAGTGGACGTAACAGGATTAATTATTTACTTTTCCGTAGCCGGACTTTTCTTAACCGGTAAACTTTTGTAATTTTAGGCAAAGTCTAAAAATGAAAGTTATTTCTCTGGTACCCTCTATAACGGAGGCATTATTTGATTTAGGGTTAACTGAAAATGAGATTATTGGAAGAACAAAATTTTGTATTCATCCCCAGGAAAAAGTAAAAAATGTTCCCATTATCGGTGGAACAAAAAACCTGAATATTGAAAAGATTAAAAGCTTAAAACCAGATCTTATTCTTGCCAATAAAGAAGAGAATATTAAAGAACAGGTTGAAGCTCTGATGGAAGATTTTAAAGTTATAGTGACAAATGTTGAAACCATAGAAGACAACTATTATCTATTAAAAAACTTAGGAAACATTTTCCATCAAGAGGAAAAAGCGAAAGCATATAATCTGAAGATCTATGAGGTATTAAATCTTGCAAAAATCAACTCAAAAATCAAAGTAGCCTATCTTATTTGGAAAAACCCTTATATGACAATAGGTTCAGACACTTTCATTCACCGGATTTTAACGGAAATAGGATTTGAAAACAGTTTCCAGGACAGAACCCGATATCCGGAAATTACGGTCGAAGATCTTGCTGAAACCGATATCATTATGCTTTCTTCTGAACCCTTTCCATTTAAAGAAAAACATATTGCAGAGTTAAAAGAATATTATCCCGATAAAAAAATGATGATTGTTGATGGGGAAGCATTTTCCTGGTATGGAACACACATTGCAAAATGTGAAGATTATTTTAAAGAATTGATTGCTGAGATAGATTCAGATTCTAAATAATTTATGACTATGCCCATTTCTATTAAATAAATGAATATGTTTTATTGCCCGCAGATACTTTAGAATAAATGCTAAGACCATAAAAACAAAAAAACTCCGGCTTGTGACCGGAGTTGTATTTTCTTTAAGATGGATTATAAAATTTTGGAAACTTCTTTACAAAGCCATTCTAATAATTCACGGTCTTCATCCGTAAAAGGATCTATTTTATGAGAATCGATATCGATCTGTCCAACATTTTCTCCATTTTTAAAAATCGGAACTACGATTTCTGCCTTGGTATCAATTGAACAGCTCAAATAATTACTTTCCTGCTTAACATCAGGGACTACATAGGTTTCATTAGAAACTGCAACCTGACCACAAATACCTTTTCCAAATGGAATAATAGTATGATCCGTCTCAGCTCCTACATAAGGACCTAAAATCAATTCCTCCTTATCTCCATTTTTAAAATAGAAACCCGTCCAATTGAAATAGGAAATTTCCTGATCCAGCAGGTGACAAACTTTCTGAAGTTTTTCTTCTGTATTATGTTTTGGGCTTTCAAGAATAGAAGAAAGCCTTTTCTTTAATTCTGACATTATATTGTTGTTTTAAGAGAGTTGTTTTAATGAAAATTCTTCTTTATATCCGAACATCCCACGTTCTTTAATCATTTCCGCAACACCTTCAGGAACCTGAGTTTCCCAGCCTTTGATATTACAAGCAATTTTTCTTAATATTTCTCTGGAATAAATTTCCAGGAACTCCGGATTATAATTTTTAATGTCTACGATACGATTGTTCAATTTGAAGTATTTGTAAAGCTCTTTCAAATTTTCTTCTACCTTAAGCGTAGAAGCATCCAGTAATTCGTGTGTTTCCGGATCTTTATATGGATAAAGATACACTCTCATTCCGTTACGGAAAAACTTACCAAAGGCTTCGAGAATTCCACCTGACAGGTTTTTATAGTATTTCTCATCAAACACCATCAACAGATTATTTACTCCCATTGCCACTCCAATATTTCCGGTAGTATAGGAAGCAAAATAATCGATCAATCGATAATATTCTGAGAAGTTCGAAACAATTACCGTATATCCTAATTTCCCTAAGATATCCACCCTATCCATAAAATCCCTTTCATCGATATCACCATCAGCCCGAAGGTTGGAAATTGTAATTTCAATTAAAATTTCGGTTTGTTCCTGGGTACAAGCAGCATCTTTCATAAACATATCTATACCATTTTGCAGCATGTCAATATTTACTTTGGTTACCGGTCTGAAACTTCCCCTTACCGCAAAAATATTTTTTTTGTAAAGAATATCTGCCGGTAACATATTATTACCCTGGCTATTGAAAATAACAGCATCAGTCATGTTATTTTTCACCAGTTGTAAAGACATCAATCTGTTATCCACATAGTCGAAGGCAGGACCACTGAAATCGATCATATCAATTTCAAGATTGTCAGTCGCTACATCATCATATAAAGACTCAATTAATGTTCGTGGATTGTCATAATAAGTAAAGGCTCCGAAAATAAGATTTACCCCTAAATTTCCAAGAGTTTCCTGCTGTAAAGTAGCATCATTCTCTTTGAATTTTACGTGGATAACAATTTCGTTATAGTCCTCATTTTCTTTTACCTGAAAACGGATTCCTACCCAACCGTGCCCTTTAAGGGTCTTATCAAAATTAATGGTAGTTACCGTATTAGCATAGGAAAAGAACTTTCTGTTTGGACTGTTTTCTCTGGAAATCCTTTCTTCTATCAATGCAACTTCATATCGAAGCATTTTGCGAAGTCGGTTCTGAGTAACATACCTGTTTTTAGCCTCTTTCCCATAAATGGCATCACTAAAATCTTTGTCATATGCAGACATCGCCTTAGCAATTGTACCGGAAGCCCCACCTGCTCTAAAAAAATGTCGAACAGTCTCCTGCCCTGCTCCAATTTCCGCGAAAGTACCATAAATAGTAGGATCTAGATTAATTGTTAATGCTTTTTGTTTAGGAGTTAGTTTCTGATACATTAGGACATTAAATTTTTTGTAAATTTACCAAAATAATACCAACCTCAAAACAAAATGAAGTTGAAATTTTTAGGAACTGGTACTTCTCAGGGCGTACCCGTTATTGGCTGTACTTGTGAGGTCTGTACTTCGGATAATCCAAAAGACAATCGCTTGCGATCTTCCGTAATGATCTCTACAGAAGAAAACAGAAAAATACTCATCGACTGCGGCCCGGATTTCAGGCAGCAGATGTTGGCAAACCACGAAAATACAGTAGATATCGCTCTAATTACCCATGAGCATAATGATCATATCATCGGGCTAGATGATATGCGGCCACTTATTTTCAAAAGTGGCGAAAACATGCCTATTTACTGTAATAAAAGAGTAGGAAATGAAATTAGAGAGCGCTTTCCTTATGCTTTTGCCGACGTGAGATATCCCGGCGCCCCAGCTTTTGATCTTCATGAAATTGAAAATAAATCTTTTCATATTTTAGATGCAGAGATAACTCCAATCGAGGTAATGCATCATCAAATAGCTATCTTTGGATATAAGTTCAAAAAACTGGCCTACATCACGGATGCCAGCTTTATTTCTGAAACTGAAAAAGAAAAATTAAAAGATCTTGATGTTTTAATTTTAAATGTCATCCGAAAATTTGATCCCCATCCGGCTCATTTTATTCTTCCAGATGCTATCCAGCTCCATGAAGAACTAAAACCTAAACAATTATTTCTTACTCATATAAGCCATCACCTAGGTTTGCATGATGTTGAAGATAAACTACTTCCACCCGGAATGCACCTTGCTTACGACGGTTTGGAAATAAAATTTTAAAGAAAAGTTCATAAAAAATTTTTAAATTTTCAGAAAAGTTTCTATATTTGCACACCAATTTAAAACAAGCCCAGTTGGCGGAATTGGTAGACGCGCTAGACTCAAACTCTAGTATCGAAAGATGTACCAGTTCGATTCTGGTACTGGGTACAAAAGAAAAATGGCACTAACTAAAAACAGTTAGTGCCATTTTATTTAACACACTTTGATAATCAACAAATTACAAAAGGCAGTACCCTAATATATGTTTTCTGCATTATAGAGATATGTTTTAAATTGAGTAAATTGCAAACCATTAAGATACTTTTATAATGTCCAATTTTGAAACGTTTTTTGATTACATTCAAGAAATATCAGGAAAATTGCTATCAGAAGATGATAAGCAATTATTGACAGTACATTTCAAACCCAAAAAACTTCGAAAACGACAATATTTTTTACAGGAAGGAGACGTTTGCAAATATATTGGATTTATTGTAAAGGGCTCCGCCAGAACCTTTACAGTAGATGAGAAAGGACATGAAAATATACTAAAATTGTCTATAGAAAATTGGTGGCTGACAGATTTTGAAAGCTTTTACCTTCTAACACCAAGCCGCTTTAATATTGAAGCGTTGGAGGAACTTGAGATCCTACAATCAACAAACGCGGAAATTGAAGAATTTCTCAAGCATATCCCTGCTTTTTCTGCGATGTCGAACGTGATTAGCCAAAACAATACTATTGCAGCTCAGAAAAGGATGCTGGCTATTAACTATTCAGCTGAAGAGCGCTATGAGGAATTCGTCAAAAATTATCCTTATTTTCTTCAGCGGTTTCCGCAAAACATGATCGCTTCTTATCTTGGATTAACATCTGAAACTCTGAGCAGGATAAAGAAAAACGCTTTAAAATAGATCCTTTAACTATCTTAGGATTCGCTATCATTTTACGCCTGTTAGATTGAATCACCTAAGGATCTTCTACCCACCTGACATAAACATCCTATAAATCAATGCCCGGATTTGTATAATTTGTAAATTACCTCCGCCGGATACCCCAATTTGGATTATGCAATTTTGTCCCTTCCCCCAATGAAAAAGTACTTAATGATGCAATTTATGCCTTTGTGATCCTTTAGCATTCTCTTTTTTTCATTTTCACATTTTCCATAAGTCGCTTTTTTACAACCTTTTAACATATCTATTTGATTTAAATCATCACTTTGAATTGATATTTGTCACTTGTAATCAATGATCCATCTCAACGTGCAGCTCGTTATGATGCAGCAACTTTGCATATACTTCAGAAGGAAAAAAACCTGAAGAATTTCAATGCAATTAATAATAGAAATCATGAGTAAATTAGAAAACAAGGTAGCGATAGTTACCGGTGCTTCCAAAGGAATTGGTGCAGCTATTGCCAAACATTTTGCAGCAGCAGGTGCAAAGGTTGTTGTAAATTATGCCTCCAGCAAAGAAGGAGCAGACAAAGTCGTTAAAGCAATAACAAATAATGGTGGAATAGCCATTGCAGTACAAGCAGATGTATCGAACGAAGCAGATGTGATCAGGTTGTTTAAAGAAACCGAGAATGCTTTCGGCACCCTGGATATTTTAGTCAATAATGCGGTATCTCAGGGATATGCACCTATTGAAGAAATTTCGGTAAAGGATTTCCACCAAAGTTTCAACGTCAATGTGTTAGGAACTGTATTGACTATCCAGGCAGCTCTGAAACTTTTTGGAGATAAGGGCGGAAACATCATCAATATTAGTTCGGGTGCAAGTAAATACCCACTTCCAAATGCATCATTATACTCTTCAACCAAGGCCGCAATAGATGCGTTCACCATTGCATTATCTAAAGAACTGGGTGGAAAAAATATCCGTATCAATTCTATTTTGCCCGGCGCTACGGAAACAGAAGGTGCAACCAGTGCAGGCGTTACCGCCGGCAGTGAGTATGAAAAAATGTTTATCGAAAAAACACCACTTGGCCGCAGAGGACAGCCTGCAGATATTGCAAAAGCTGCGGTATTCCTGGCTTCAGATGATGCAGCCTGGATTACGGGTGAGCAAATTTCCGTTTCGGGTGGTATGTATGGTTTTTAAAATCGCAACTCCAAAAATGAAAGTTAATAAGACTTATCACTGATTAACAGTGTTTTTTTTCAAACTACATTTTCGGTTATGGTACTCAACCGGAAAAGCGATGCTTTTCCGGCTTTATTTTTTAGTAACCGATTGTTAATTTAGAGAATATACGTCCGAAAAACATTGCTTCTGGTGATTCGTTATACCACTCAATTTTTGCAGATCCGAGATGTAAAGAATATTCTTTATAATTTTGACCACATTCGTTTAATGATTAACTTCACATTTCACCGAATTAATCTCTCACATGAAAAAAATAATACTATTTCTTTTAATGACTTTTGTTTTGACAGCCTGTGGAAACGATTGTTATAATGCTCCTTTGCCTATCATTTTTGAATTCGTTGATGTTGATAATGTAAACCTAATTACCAACGGAACTCTTAATAACTTTTCAGTCAAAGACGAAAATCAAGTTGTGATACAGGCTTCCAAAACAGATGATGACAAGATTATTTTAGAGAATGTAGGTGAATATAATGGCACAAAAAATTACACATTCTATTCTTCAGTCAAAACTTTTAATTTTTCAATACAGTCGTCCGAATTCAAAGGAGGCTGTGATGGGTTCCAAATAAACAAACTGACATTTACGGGAGTAGGTTTTGATGTTAAAGAAGAAAAAGGATACTATAAAATTATACTGCAATAATATAAATAGCTTTACAACTTGTATTTCCTTCGGAAAAATGACCCAATTATCAAACTGTCACATAGTATATCAGTTCACAAAATACAGCCGTAAAAGCCTATCAATCAGTTTTTCAGGATTATTTTTTATCCCTAAAGTGACTCTCACACCAGTACAGAAGGGAAGATTCCCACCATCTCCAATTAACAAAAAATGAAAAATTCATCATAAATTTTATCGAAATAATTTATATTGACGACTGGTTATTAAAAACTTAACAATAAAAATACTTGTTTATTAAAATAATTTTCTTTTTTTTGCGTTTTACTAATATATGCCCATAAACCAACAATTAAATGTCATTACTTTCCTTTTTAGTTTATGGTAATCCCCTCACTAACATTTGATTACTGCAAAAACAGCAAAAACAACTACTTATGAAATCATTTTCAGCATTAGAAATTAATACGTTATTAAAAGGTTACATAGTAGGCGGTACGTCGCATTCTGTTTCCTCTCCTGAGCAAATAGAGCTCGCCGGAAATCATCAAATTACTTTTATAGGTAGTAAAAAATACGAAAAACTTTGGGCATGCAGTAAAGCATCGGTAGCTGTTGTAAATAATGATATATCTATTGAGCCCGGTGAAAACAGAGCATTTATAAAGGTTAATAATGCTGACCTTGCCATGTCGCAGATACTGGAATTGTTTGCACCCCTTCATCCACAATTCGATACAGATATTCATACTACAGCTTCGGTACACCCTTCTGCTATTATTGGTGTAGGTGTACGTATTGGTGCAGGTACATATATTGGCCCTAATGTAGAATTGGGTGACAATGTAACCATTTACCCAAATGCTACGATTTTAGACAAAAGCACTATTGGTAAAAACAGTACTATATGGAGCGGTGTTGTTATTAGAGAAAACTGTCATATTGGTAAAAACACAATAATTCATCCCAATGCAACTATTGGTGCAGATGGTTTTGGGTTTAGACCATGCCCTGAAAGGGGATTGGCAAAAGTCCCACAAATTGGTAATGTTATCATTGGGGATTGGGTAGAAATTGGTGCCGGTACTTGTGTTGACCGTGGTAAATTTAGCTCTACCATTATTGGCGATGGATGTAAGATCGATAATCTTGTGCAAATCGGTCACAACAGTATACTGGGTAAGTTTTGTATTATGGCTGGTAACAGTGGACTTGCAGGGAGTGTTACTCTGGGTAATGGTGTTATTATTGGTGGAAGCGCCTCTATTAAAGACCATACTACTATTGGCGATGGCGCCACTATAGGTGCGGGGTCTGGTGTTGTAGGCGATGTACCTGCTGGTAAAACCTATCTTGGTTATCCTGCTGCCGAAGCACGCACTACTCTAAAACAATGGGCTTTTCTTAAAAGACTTACGGCTGGAAAAAAAGAAATCAGCGAACTAACGTAAGACAATTATCAGTGTTTTAAAATGAAATTATTAGTATTTATTTTATCTTCAATTCTCCTATTAAATTCATGCCTGGGTGATTATGATG
This sequence comes from Chryseobacterium paludis, assembly GCF_025403485.1. Classification (NCBI taxonomy): domain Bacteria; kingdom Pseudomonadati; phylum Bacteroidota; class Flavobacteriia; order Flavobacteriales; family Weeksellaceae; genus Chryseobacterium; species Chryseobacterium paludis. The sequence goes on along the minus strand of NZ_CP099966.1, from coordinate 4,725,060 downwards.
CTCCTCCTCCTGAAATCAAAAAATCTACAAAATATTTTGTTTACAAATCACTAACCAGAAAAAATAATATCGTAACATTTACTGTGATACATGAAGGCACCTGCACTGCAAAGTCATATTATGAAATCACTCAGCCTAGTGATGCTACTTTTGTATCCTACTCTACCTGTGATCATTACACTACACAAAAAGGAACATTTGGCAATGGAAGTATGATATTCAATGGGGTTATTTATAATGCTTCAATTAAAGGAGATGAATTAACCGTTTCACAATTCAATACAGTAATGGGTGATACCTATGAGGAAATCACAATTGCAAAAAGGCAGTAGCCGAAAATGATAACAAGCTATACATATAATAAGTCACTTGCTTTTTTTCGAAATTATATTTCTAATCCTACTTAAAGACTGTGGTGTTATTTTTAAATAAGAAGCAATATATTGTTGTGGTACTTGTAATGCTAAAATTGGATAACGGCTAATAAATTCAAGATATTTCGTTTTAGCATCACCATAATTTAAAAAATCATTGTCTTTTAATTTGTTTAAAAGTTGCGCTTCGGTTATACTTTTCAGGTAAATATAAAAGTTGGGAAGATCTTCACTCAGTTTTTCAATAACCGATTTTTGGATCGAATAAATTGTTGAGTCTGTAACCGCCTGAAAAGCATCCTTGCTTGGTAATGATGCATAATAACTCTCCAGATCAACAAAGAATTGACTCTCACGAACAAAGTATTTTGTAACCTCTGTATCATTTTTACCAATAGAATAACCCCTTATTATCCCATTTTCTACAAACCCAATTTTATTTGAAACTCCATCAATCTGTTGAAAATGCTCATTAGCTTTGAGTTCATTTTTTTTGAATAACAATGAGACATGATCTATGCTCTCTTGTGATAAAATACCTCCAAAACTTAAAGATGATCTTAACTTTTCCATTTTTATTTTATAATTCCCAATTCACTGATACTTTTTGCACAGGATAAAACAGCTTCTTCTAAAGATAATGGTTTCCACTGTAGTTCATTTATTGCTTTTGAAGTATCTATTTTCCTTTTTATTCTCAAATCTATTAAAATTGGCTTTAAAGCGGTATCAAAATTAGAAAGTAATTTTACAAATATATCTGGAAGCTCTTTAGATGGTATTTTCCTGTCTGGATTATGTAATTTTAGTATTGCTGCAATATCTTTAAAAGTCAAATATCCTGATGAAGCTATATATCTCTGATTCTTTGCCTGTGGCAATTCCATAGCCCTTATTAATAAGTCTGCAACAGAACGAACATCAACGATATCAAATCCTATTTTAGGTAATGCTGGTGTGCTTCCATCCATTAATTTGATCACTATATTTGCAGAAGTACCGAAATCATCTTCTAATACAGGTCCTAATATAGCTCCTGGTAAAACAGTAGTTAATTCTAAACCAGATCTATCTTTTTGAATAAATTTCCATGCTGACTTTTCTGCAATTGTCTTACTTCTGATATAAGGTGTTGTATCTTTTTTATTATTTTCATCGGTCCAGTGGTTTTCATTTAATGTTGAAGCAAGTTCATTTTTTGTTTTGCCATACATTACTGATGCTAGGGACGAAGTTATCACCACACGCTTTACACCATTTGCTGATGCCGCTTTTAGTATATTTAAAGTACCTGATTTTGCAGGTTCTATGAGTTCTTCTTCTTTTTTAGGTAAAACACGAGGAAATGGTGATGCAATATGTTGAATAAAATCAATATTTTCTGTCAATTGAAACCAAACATCTGTCGATTTCAAATCTGCTTCAACAAAAGAAATATTTTGAGCATTTGAGGTATGTTTTTCAATGATTGCTTTAATGGCACCTGCCCTTTCGAGGTTTCGTAATGTCCCGATAACTGTATATCCTTTTTCCAAAAGCTGGATTGCTGTGTGTAGACCTAAAAAGCCAGACACCCCTGTTAATAAAACTCTTTTATTGTTCATGATCTTTTTTTTAATGTTTAATGTTTTAATGAAAAACTCTAATCATTATCATTAGAAATACAGTAATAATAATTTCAAAAAAGAGTAAAATAGCAATCTCTTTTATGATATTTTAATTGAATACAAAATAATTTTTAAATCATTTGTTTCCCAGTTTCGTGTATATAAAATTTCCGTACTGTTATTTTTTAAAATTATTATAACAAAAGTTCTATTTCGAGAACAGGTACTCCGTTTTACAATTGTAAAGTTACTGGTTGTCATTGAGTTGACAATTACCATTTGTTAAAAAATACTGTCATTACCTTTTTTCGATTAAGTCATTACTTAGTATAATCTCCCAAAAAAACCTCTGAAAAATTCAGAGGTTTTTTTTTCACCTTTTTTAAAAACACTTTCGTATCGTTTTAAGATATTATTCTTTACACTATCAAATTTCACCCAATCCCTTCAAAACTTTTTTCCCATTTTCATTTTTAGGATTGAGTTCTATTGATTTTTTGTACATTTTTATCGCCTCATCCTTTTCGTTATTTAGTAATAAAGTTTCTCCATAACTATCAAATGCATTCCAACTTTCCGGGAATATTTGAGTCGTGGTTTTAAAAACATGAAGTGCTGAAGCTAATTTTTTCTGTCGGGCAAGTTCATAACCCATTCGAATCAATTCTCTTTCGGTGACCCTATATTTTTGAGGGTTTTTATTGTATTTGTTCAACAGTTGATTGGCTTCTTTTACTCCTTTATCTACAAGTGTACTTCCGTATATCCTTGAAAAAGCCTGTCGAACCGGATCATATTGTTTCTGATTCAATAATGCTATCATGGCATTTGATGCAGAAAAAACAGCATTGCTTCCATTATTTTCCAGTAGAATAACGGACTGTTTTTGAGAAATATTTCTCACTAATATACTTGTAAGACCCGTTATAGACCCATCATGAAAAACAATTTTTCCATTACTTTCATCCAAATATATCTCCCATCCCAATCCATATCCTACTTCTTTTTCATCAAGTTTATATACTGCTGTTTTTCCATCATTAAGTTTTACCCGGGTAAATGCTTCATTGAGTTCCTCTTGTCCCAGCAACACACCACTGTAAAGACTCTGGTCAAAAAGATAAAGATCTTCCGCTGTGCTTACTATTCCTCCATTCCCATAAAAATTGCTATGCTCACTTATTTTGAAATTTTCCGGCATGCTGTGAACATTCTCAAGCTTTGTTGTATAAAGATTTCTAAAACTATAACGCTCAACCTCTCCTTCCTGTAAAACACTTCTATCAAAGGGCTGTATACTGTTTTTCATCCCAGCTGGTTTAAAGATATTTTCCTGTAAATATTTGGAATATGGTATTCCTGAAACTTTCTCAACAATCAGTGCCGCAATGCAGAAATTCACGTTGTTATATTCCCATTTTTCTCCGGGAGCAAAGCTAAGTGGAACTTTATACTGAATCAATGTCGGAATAATATCACTATTGGTTATAATCTTATCAGGATTCTGTTCCATTACAGAATCAAAGAGGTGATAATAATCTACCAAACCTGAAGTATTACTGAGCAGATGCTTTATAGTAACCTCTTTATATGGAAAATCGGCAAGATATTTCTGGACAGGATCACTAAGTTTAAGCTTTCCTTTTTGTTTAAGCTGCAATATAGCCGTTGATGTAAAGGTTTTAGAAATAGAAGCTATTGGAAATTTAGAATCTGATGAAAGAGGTAGTTGCGTTGTTAAGTTAGCAAAACCCAGCGACTGCTGATAAACAATACCGTTTTTATCAGCAATTAATACATTGCCATTAAATTGTTGGTCAGCGTGTAATTCTTTAAAAAATGTGACAACATCCTTTCTTTGACCAGAGATAAAAGAAAATATAAATAATGGTACCAAGCAAAAAATGTAAGTAGAGACTGTTCTTCTCATAAAATGTTCTTTTGGAAATAGTTTAATAATATATCGTAGTGCTAACTTAAGCGTTCATTAATAGAACAACTCAACATTCAATAACATAACCTCATTAACAAAATTTAATAAAAATAAATAAATTTTAAATAGCTAAAATCAAGCTCATTGCATCAATAAATATATTTCTAATCGCCTTTCTACATTATATTAGCACTGATTTCAAACAATAATATGTACCTTTATAGTGAATTATTTATAAACAAAACCAATCTCAGATTGAGAAATCTAAACAGCACAATGAAGACTATTTTCACGATCCTTTTAGCCTCTGTATTAGCAGTCTCATGCAGCGGAAATGATGACACTTCCGAAAATCCACAGCCAGCAGAAAAGAATGTACACAATTTCGAGTATAAAAATTACCATTTGAAAAATATTGTCCTTTACAAAGGACCCATCGCTCATGAATCTGATCCCGGGGAGTCATATCTAAACAATTACTGGAATTCTTATAAGGAGCCGATTTGGAAAAAGATCAGTGTAGATACAAAAAGCAATTTGATAAAATTGCTTTCCGGGACATCTGCAGATGTATCGTATCCGATTAAAGTTTCAAAAGATTCTTTGTTTATCATTAACAATAATGAACTGAAGTATATAGGAACTTTCAATCAAAAAGAGCCATCTTTTACTCTAAAAAGAACTTTTCAATATGTAAAAAAAGTTCCCAGGAATAATTCTACTCCTTTATTTGTTTCTCGTAATAGTACTTTTGGAATTTCTCAATACACCACCATATTCGGAAATAGTTCATTTACTACACCATCTGAAATGACCGAACCAGGTGATGAAGTTTTATGGAGTAATATTGAATATGATTACAAGGCACTCTAAAAAGTAAAAAGTGAAAAGGTAAAATACAAAAGGAGTAATCTCCTTCCTTTTTTAGTAAAAGCAGTACCTTAGAAGCTGTAATTAACTTGCTTTTAAAATGAATAACACACTACTTCTAGCCATACAAAGTACAATAAAAATAAGTTCGGATGAAGAAGAAATAATTCAAGACTTATTCAAATTAAAAGAATATAAAAAAGGAGATTTCTTTCTTAAAGAAGGCGAAGTTTGTAAGTATGTGGGCTTTATCAAAAATGGTATTGTACGTTATTACATCAATGATGATGGAGAGGAAAAAACCTATGGCTTTTCAAAAGAAAATGAGTTTACCTGTAATTATGAAAGTTTTGTCCCACAAACCCCATCAAATCAGATTATTCAGGCTTTAGAAGATACTGAAATCTGGACAATTTCTTATGAAAATCTGCAGAAATTTTATGAAGAAATAGAGCTCGGGGAAAGATTTGGAAGGATTGTTATTGAGCAGGTTTTCATTCAAACATTAAAAGATAGAAACTCATTCTATACTGATTCTCCAAAATCCCGTTATGAGAAGTTTCTTAAAGAACACTCTGATTTGCAACAACGGTTATCTCAATATTACATTGCTTCTTATGTAGGTGTAAAGCCACAATCTCTAAGCCGGATCAGAAAAAGAATATCCCTTTTTTGATTTATTAACCCAGGTGCATTAATATTTATCAAGAGTTGAAGAATTTTGTATCAACAAAAACAAAATTCTTATGAAACGTTTACAACAACAAACAGCATTTTGGCTTAGCCTTCTTTCAGGGATTGGCCTTCTTTACATCGGCATCCGTTTTTTTATTAACCCGATAGGTGCAGAAATCGATTATGGCATTCATACCGTAACCAATGGAGATTTTTCTTTTCAGTATATTAAAGGTGTGCGGGATTTTTTCTTTGGATTAATTATTATCATTCTTTTATGGAAGAAACAATTATTTGCTCTTGGCTTAATTCTCATTTTGGGAACAATAATTCCTGCAATGGATTTTTGTGTGGTATTATCTCATCCCGACTTTAAAACAGGCCATTTAATTTCACATCTAATCGCCGTTATCATTTGTCTGTCCTGTGGATTCTATTATTTAAAAAACCATAAAATTTTAATATCATGATTTTATTCAATAGTATTCTGATTTTACACTTGGCGGCTTTCCTGCTTTTTCTTCTTCAATTAGCTGTGTTATTCCCGCAACAAAAAAAAGAATTACACAAAAAGACAAACCTAGCTGGAGTCTTAAACACTTATGTTACAGCCTCTATCGCTTCATCAATTTCTGATAAGCATGTTAAAGGTACTTCAGCAGTACTTCTCGTGTAGTTAGATGTTCAACAGGTAAGTGTTCGATAGCTTTACTTTCTATAAAAGCTCCATCGATTAATATTTTCACTTTTCTGATATACTATTTTAGTGAATTGAGAGGTAGAAATTGAAAGTTGAGAACTGGATTCCATTTTTCAACTTTCAATTTTCAACTTTGCATTAATTAAATAACCAATAGATCTACAAACTCATTAACATTGAGACTGATTAGTTTATCGTATTCTAAAGAGTTTTCTAACACTTGTCTTTGTTGTTTCTCAGGGAAAATACGAGCCAGATTAACTTTATATTTTTTAATCAACTCAGGAATACCCTCATCTCTCCTTCTTTTATGTCCGATAGGATATTCTACCACTATTTCATCCAAAACAGTTCCGTCATTTAATTCAACTGTTAATGCATTAGCAATAGAACGTTTTTCAGGATCATGATAATCCTGAGTAAATTGAACTTCTTCAACGCATTCTATTTTATCACGGAGTATATCAATTCTAGGGTCTGAAGCAATGTTATCTTCATAATCTGCTGCAGTCAGCCTTCCATAAATAAGTGGCACTGCTACCATATACTGAATCGCATGATCACGGTCAGCAGGATTGTTTAATGGTCCTTTTTTATCAATAATCCGGATCGCAGCTTCATGCGTACGAATGGTAATTTTTTTGATATCGTCTGTAGTTTTACCCAAGTTTTTTAATTTATGATGCAAGGTCATAGCAGCCTCTACTGCAGTCTGTGAATGGAATTCTGCTGGAAAAGAAATCTTGAATAATACGTTTTCCATCACATAAGAACTGTATTCACGCTGAAATTTAAATTCATTTCCTTTAAATGAAACATCATAGAATCCCCATGTTTTAGCAGTAAGCACTGAAGGATATCCCATTTCTCCTGTTTTAGCAATTAATGCTAAACGTACCGCTCTTGAAGTAGCATCTCCTGCAGCCCATGATTTACGGCTTCCGGTATTTGGAGCATGACGGTAGGTTCTTAGAGACTGTCCATCTACAAAGGCAAGAGAGATAGCATTGATCAACTCATCACGGCTTAATCCAATTAATTTCCCTACAACGGCAGTAGACGCAAGCTTTACTAATAGTACATGATCAAGGCCTACTCTGTTAAATGAATTTTCAAGAGCTATAACACCCTGCATTTCATGAGCCATAATCATTGCCTCTAACACTTGTTTCATTTTCAAAGGTGCTTTTCCTTCCGCAATATTGGTCCTTGATAACCAGTCTGCAGTTGCTAAAATACCGCCTAAGTTATCTGAAGGATGCCCCCATTCTGCGGCTAACCAGGTATCATTAAAATCCAGCCAACGAATAATGGCCCCAATATTAAAAGCAGCCTGAACCGGATCTAACTGAAATTGAGTTCCCGGCACCTTAGCGCCATTCGGAACAACAGTTCCTTTTACGATTGGTCCCAACAATTTGGTACAGGCAGGATAGGTTAAAGCTTCCAGCCCACATCCAATAGTATCTAAAAGGCAGTAATGAGCCGTTTTCCAGGCTAAATCATTTTTAATTTCGTAGTTCAATACGTAATCTGCAATATCGGTTAATACACGATCCGGTTGTGGTCTTTCATTTGAAATGTGTGATGACATCTTTATTATTTTGATTTGAATTATTATTTATTTGAATTGAATTTATTATCTGCTTCCAATAGGAACGAAATCTTTGTTTTCAGGCCCTGTATAATTGGCACTTGGACGAATAATTTTTCCATCCTGTCTCTGCTCGATGATATGAGCACTCCATCCTGTTACCCTCGAAACGACAAATAATGGAGTGAACATTAAGGTGGGAACTCCCATTAAATGGTAAGATACCGCTGAAAACCAATCCAGATTAGGGAACATTTTCTTTTCGTCCCACATGATTTTTTCCAATCTTTCTGCAATATTATAAAGCAACATATCTCCAGCTTCTTCGGAAAGTTCTTTAGCTACTTTTTTTATCACTACATTTCTTGGATCTGATATGGTGTAGACCGGATGTCCGAATCCAATAATTACTTCCTTGTTGGCAATCCGTTTTTTAATATCTTCTTCCGCTTCATCAGGAGAATTATAACGGCTTTGGATCTCAAAAGCAACTTCATTAGCACCGCCATGCTTAGGGCCTCTTAATGCTCCGATTGCTCCTGTTATACAGGAATAGAAATCTGAAGATGTACCAGCAATAACACGAGCAGTAAAAGTAGAAGCATTAAATTCATGCTCGGCATAGAGATTAAGGGATACTTCCATTGCTTTTACCCAAGAATCAGGAGCCTTTTTACCATGCAACAAGTGCAGGAAATGTCCACCAATAGTATCATCATCAGTTTCTACATCAATCTCTTTCCCATTATGAGTATAGTGATACCAATATAAAAGCCCGGAACTGAATGATGCCAATAATTTGTCAGCAATATCTCTTGCTCCTGCTACATTATGATCATCTTTTTCAGGCTGAATGCTTCCAATCGCTGAAACCATTGAACGCATGACATCCATCGGGTGTGCAGCTGCCGGAATACTTTTTAAGATATTTCTTACAGAGTGAGGCAGTCCTCTCAATGATTTTAATTTGGCTTTATAGTTTTTTAATTGAGCTGCTGTTGGTAATTGTCCATAAATAAGAAGGTAAGCTACCTCTTCAAATTGTGCTTTTTCCGCAAGATCCAAAATATCATAACCTCTGTAATGGAGATCATTTCCGCTTTTACCAACACTGCAGAGAGCAGTATTACCAGCTGTTACACCCGAAAGCGCTACGCTTTTTTTGGGCTTAAAAATAGGTTCATTATTCATTGATATTTTTGTTCTTTTGAAATAGGTTATTTAATTTTTGTTCATAGTCGTGATAGCCGATACTTTTGTAAAGCTCGTCGCGGGTTTGCATAGTATCAAGTACATTAACCTGAGTGCCATCCTTTCGGATATGTTCATAAACATTCTGAGCAGCTTTATTCGCTGCACGGAAGGCCGAAAGTGGATATAAAATCAAACCTACTCCAGCACTTTTAAGTTCATCAACAGTGTACATTCTGATCATTCCAAATTCGGTGATATTGGCTAATACGGGAATACCTGTTGCATCGACAAATTTTTGGTAATAGCTTAAATCAGGAACAGCTTCCGCAAATATAAAATCTGCCCCGGCTTCTTTGTAAGCAACTGCTCTTTCCAATGTTCTTTCTAATCCTTCATTCGCAAAAGCATCTGTTCTTGCTCCGATAACGAAATTTTCATCTGTCCTTGCATCAACCGCAGCTTTTAAGCGGTCTACCATTTCATCTTTACTCACTACTTCTTTACCAGGACGGTGTCCACAACGTTTTGCTCCTACCTGATCTTCAATATGTAAAGCCCCAGCTCCAGCTTTAATTAAGGATTTTACAGTTCTTGCCACATTAAATGCTGAAGGACCAAAGCCCGTATCCACGTCCACCAATAATGGCAGATCACATACGTTGGTTATCCGTTGAATATCGATTAATACATCTTCAAGGGTTGTTATTCCCAGATCGGGAACTCCTAAAGAACCTGCAGCAACCCCTCCTCCTGAAAGATAAATGGCATTGAAACCTGCCTGCTGTGCCAACAATGCATGATTAGCATTGATCGCTCCTACAATCTGAAGAGGACTTTCTTTTTGCATCGCCTCCCGAAACCGTAATCCGGCAGACTCTAAACTAACATTTTTACTCATCTTTAATATTATTGTTCGTTTTAATGTATTTAACTCACATACCATCAACAATTTAAAAAATTATCTTTTTTAAATTCTGTTAAATTAATCAAACGACCTATAAACCTTAGCGAACGGCTGAATGGGTATACAATCATCTTTTTAATGTTTATAAATCATTATAAAAAGAGGGTGATAAACTTCACAATACTTTGTAAGAGAGAAAATTATGGAAAGGGGTGATACGCCAGAGTTATAGATACAGCATAACTTTAAAAGCTAATACTACAAACTATCTCTAAATTATGATAATGTACCCAGAAAAAGTTGTGCACGATTATCAAAACGTATCATACCTGACTATAAGCTTCAGATCGCGAAAGCATCGTCAATTCGAAATAGGCAGGTCTCCTGACTTGTAACGATTTTTATCGTCCTTCCCATTCACAAGAGCGAACAGTGGACCTTGATTGATAAAAACCTTTTGAGTGTTACTTACAGTTGCGCGACAGTTCGTGATTTACACACGATTCCCTTTTAATTCACAGCTAAGTGTAACCAGTTTCGGTTGATAAAGAAGTTTAAATGAACTCCTTGGTGGTAAATATAACTATTTTATTGAAACGTTAATATATTAATTCACGAACAAGCGTTAGGATTTTACAACAGCCTGTAAATATGACAATTAAAAGTAATTCAAAATTTTAAAAAAATAACTAAATGACAAAAATCATATAAAAATAAATTGTCGAAAAGGAATGCTAAGGACGTTTTTTAGAAAAAACATATGCTATAAATATCAAAAAAGATCTCATGCGAATTGAGAGAAAACTAAAATTCATAATCACCTCTTCCTGTTTCATTTTGAAAAAAGTCAGGTTAAAAGTATACTATATTGCAAAAAACAGCTATAAAAGCTCTTTAACTTTCTCGCCTGCATTTTTCAAAGATATTAAACTGTGAGAAGTAATACGGTCAGCAAAAACAATCCGAAAATGATGACTAAACTGATCTGTCAAACTAAAGATTTCTCCTGGGGTAAATAAAATCCTCTGGTCATCGCAATACCTATAAAACATCTTCATATCAACTGCTTTTGATAAGCTTCCCCAAATGCTGTATCCCCCTTGCGGATCCTCAAAATATGAACCCTCTGGAAAAGAAGTACGTAACGCCTGTAAAACATCTCTAGCCTGATCATACAATTGTTTACGAAACGAACGTAAATGCTTACTATAGCTGTGATCTTCAAGTAATTTAAGCAATAACTCCTGATATATTGGAGCTACCGATCTTCCCAGAGAAAACCTCAGCCTCTCTGCCTTTGCATGGTACCTCCCTGAATGTAACCAACCGAGACGAATACCCGGTGCCAATGTTTTAGAAAAAGAAGAAAAGGTCATCACCCAGCCATATTCATCAAAATTGCGTATGCTGGAAGGACGTTCATCACCAAAATAAAGATCTCCATACAGATCATTTTCAATGATCGGAAACTGATGATCCATGGCAATGGATAACAGCTCCTTTTTGGTATTATCAGTCATTAACCTCCCTGTTGGATTATGGAAATTTGGGGTAACAACAAGTGCTTTGATATCATTGGCAGCAGAAACCTTTTTCAAATATTCTGTGTCAAATCCGTCTTCACCATGAATAGGGATTTCCAGGACTTTAAGCTTAAGATTAGTGATCACCTCCAGAACAGAAAAAACACATGGGCTTTCAACAGCAATAAGATCACCCGCATTGGTAACACTTGCCAAAGCAATATAAAGTGCCTGCAATGCACCATCTGTGATGATCAATTCTTCAGGATTGAATCTACATCCATATTGTAAGGCTCTGTCAGCTATCTGACTCCTCAATTCTGGTAGACCATTGGATGGATAATAGCGAAGAAGAGAAGCTCCTTTTTCACGAATGACTTCCTGCATCTTTCTTAAAATAAGCTTTTGTGGTATCAACAGATCGGTTGGGGTTGCTGCATTAAAAGAGCTATATTCAGAAGGTTTATTTCTGACAGAGGTCAACGCAATATTTTTATTGAAAGCCCCATTTTTCGCGACAGCATATGGTTCTAATAAAGGCTCAGAAATGCTTTGATGCACATCCGAAGCGACATAATACCCGGAACGAGGAACGTTTTTAACCAATCCTTTAATAACCAAAAGATCATAACCGCTTTGAATGGAGCTTATACTTAAATGATAGTCCGCCTTAATTTCCCTGACCGAAGGTAATCGGGTTCCCGGTTTTAATATTCCTTTTTTTATTTTGTTTTCAATGATAGAAGTAAAAATCTCATATCTGTACGTCTGCATAAGGATTCATCTTTTTCAGAACAAATGTACAAATGTACTGGCATAAAATAATAAACTGTACCGACTCAATTGTCGCGAACTGTACCCACATTTTAGTTTAATAATCCTGTAGCTTTGAATAAAAAAAGAATCTAAATGGAGATCATTTCAAAATTCACAGTAGGATCAGATCAGGGGATCGACAATCTCTTTGCCGTTATGAGACCTTATATCAGAAATGCCTATCACGAAAATATTTCACCGGAAAAAATAGAAGAATACCTTAGCGAACATGTTGAGTATAGAAAAATGATCAATATTTTAAACGATCTGTCAACTCAGCTTATCATGGTATTTGCGGACAATGAACCCGTTGGCTACTGCCTTTTTAAAAGTGGCTCCACTTATTCCGGCTCTTCTGAAGGAAAAAGAATGACGGAGATTATAGATTTTGCCATACTTCCGGAATATGATCAACCCGAGGTAAGACAGTCATTATGGAGCAAAAGCAGATCAGCTATTACATTTACCGATAGTATATGGATCAGTATTGCTGAAAATAGCCCTATTATTTCATTTTTAAAGGATCATGGATTTATTTTTAAAGAAAATATCATTTTAAAAGCATTTTCCCTTCCTGGCCATATTTACGAATTGGATATAAAGAAAACTTAAAGCAGTCTCAGGGCAGTGTGATGAACTTCGTTAAAAAAAGAATAATTCACACCCAGTTTAAATAGAACCATTTAATTAATTGTACCTTACATAAATATACGTGGAGCTGCCGATATTTTGATTTTTAAGTTCTGTTGCCATTCGCTTCGCTTTATGATATTGTTGTATAGATGGCGTGCAGCATTTAAACTTCAATACTACTATGAATGGATTCGCTTTTGATAAACCCCAAAAAACATACCCGGAATTTCTTGACCATTTCAAAACTTCATTAAATACACTTTTTCAGGAAGAAAATATAGATCAGCTTAGCCTTTCGCGGGGTCTACCTCCTAATGTATGGAAGGAGATCATGAATTTAAAACCACTCTCTGTTGCAATTCCGGAAGAATTTGGAGGACGGGGATTACACGTAAAAGAATGTCTGGGAGTCCTATCGGCTGCATCTTATGAATCACTCTCTCTGTCCTTAACATTTGGAATCAACATCGCCCTTTTTCTTGAGCCTCTGGCAAAATATGGCAGTGAATCCGCAAAAGGCCCTGTTTTCAACGATTTTTTAAATCATAAGGCGATGGGAGGATTAATGATCACAGAGCCTGATTATGGAAGTGATGCACTCAATATGAGGACACAGAATGAGCTGATAGGAGATTATTATCATGTAAAAGGAACAAAACATTGGCAGGGATTAACAGGAATGGCGGATTACTGGCTGATTACTTCACGAAATTTAAATGCTGAAGGAAAATTGTCAAGAGATGTTGATTTCTTTATTGCAGACACTCATCAAAAAGATCAGAATATTCAGGTTCTTGAATATTATGACAATGCTGGATTATACATGATTCCTTATGGCCTTAATAAGATTGATATTAAAGTTCCGGAACATTATAAGCTTATTCCGGAATCTACGGGCTTAAAAATAATGTTAGATACTTTGCACCGCAGTCGGTTTCAGTTTCCAGGAATGGGAATGGGTTTTCTGAAAAGAATGCTGGATGAGGCTACCCAACACTGCAAAGATAGGATCGTAGGAACTTCTAACCTTTTTTGTCTGGATCAGGTTCAGTATCAGCTGTCAAAAATGCAGTCATTTTTTACCCTTTGCTCTGCAATGTGTGCAAAAAGCTGTAAAATAAGCGGCATTGATAATGATGTTTCCGGAAGTGGTATTCATGCCAACAGTATGAAAGCTCTGGTCACTGATATGATGCAGGAATCCGCTCAAATATATGTTCAGCTTTCCGGAGCAAAAGGATACAGAACTTCCCATATTGGAGGTCGAGGAATTATGGACAGTCGTCCTTTTCAGATCTTTGAGGGTTCCAATGAAATGCTATACACTCAGATATCAGAAGGAATTCTGAAAGACATGAAGAAAAAGAAAACGGAACATTTCGGAGATTATCTGGCTGTAAATGAGTTAACACAAAATGCTTCTAAATTATACAGCAAAGAGTTGAATTTCAAGATCGATGCAGTAATATCACAGAGAAAAATGATCGATTTAGGAAAAGTAATTGCGCGAATTATTACTGTAAATGATTTATTAGAATTAAATAATTCAGGATTTAATCAAGACCTTACAGATCATACCATTCAGATGATAAGACATGAAATTGTAAGTATTCTCGCTTCCATGCACCACCATAAAAACCTTAACGCATTGGATGATATCCATGAAAAAAGCAGTTGGATGGCTTTTTCATAATATGTTTTTTACGATAATTTAATAATCCCTGTAAATAATGTGCAGGGATCCAGAGTATGTGATGCTTTGTTAATGCATTAGATTCAGTTATTTTGCCAACCACCGGCTCTGAGTTCCCTTTCGATCTCATTAACATCAGGTAATGGAATATGATAACTTTCATGAATGTACTGGATAATACTCTCATCCGTGGCGTCATCTATTTTCCTTATAAAAAGTTGATTGTTTGATTTTAAATACTCAATAAATTCTTCCGGACTTTCGGTTGTACAAAATTTCTTTCCAATTACAGCCCTCTTATCATCATTTACGATAATATCATGAAAAGAAGTATTCATTAGAACAGTTTGAAAAAAAGAATCTCCTGGTAAAAGAGTGTTTAGATAATAATCTTCAAAATCCATTACTTTCTTATTATTACTTAAAAAAGCGCAAGTGTCTCTGGTAAGAATGACCCACTTGCCCCCAATATAAGGAACAACTCCTTTCATAAATTCTCTTTTATAGATTAAAGAAGATATCTTGTGCGCCAGTTCTGTGAAATGATTTTGTATCCTCTGCAGGGTATCCGGTCTGTAAAATTTTTGATCATAATAGAATAAATAGTTTTTACCTTTACGGATACTGAGAAACTGACGAATGATATGTTGTGATTTTAAAGGATAATCTTCACCACTTAAATTAATGAAATAATCCCAATCCTTACTTACATTCAACAAAAACTCCATTGCATCCAGCTCAGCCTGGATCATACTGAATCCCCCGGAAGTAATATTCATACTTTCCAGAATATAGGCATTTGGAAACTGTACCAGAAACAACTGAATTTCCTCAGTTACCTCTGCACTAGCCTTTCGATCGATATGAATAAGATAAAACTGATCCCTGGAATATATCTTGTGAAACAAGTTAACAAATCTTTCCGGTTTATCATGAACCATAATAAAGTAAGCAATCTTCACTGATTCCGGAGAAAGACTTCTGAAAGATTGTTCTTGGGGCTGGTTGATGGGATATGGTCGCATGGTTAGAAGATTAAAATCATCTGCACCTGCAAACAACTTAGATTACATATAAAGTTACAAACAATTTTTTGAAAATCAATCATTTAAAACATAGTTTATTCCATATTTTTTTGTATATTTGCATATAATAAATAAACAGGCCTCTGCCTTTGCTTTCTGTTACAGTTTAGAATACTTATTTTTTTCTTTCAGTTTTTGCTTTTTCAGCTGCCAAAAATTAACCCTTATTTATTTCATGAATGAATATTTATATCGGCAACTTTAAAACTCAAACAATAGAAAAACAATTTGAACATCCTTTTACTCCTTTAGGAGATTTACTCTCAGTAGAAATTACAAAAGAAGACCATTCCGCAGGCTCAAGGGTTTACGGGCGTATAGAAGTGCTCAACTAACACGAGGCATGACACGCTATTGCAAACTCAGCAACGATCTTTATATATTCAGATTATTGGTGAACAAAGCAAAATAAAATAATGGAAAGACGAAGAATTAATTCTTTATTTTAACCATATACCAATAGTAAAATAAATATTTCAATTTCTGATAAAGAATTGATAAAAGGTCGAAGATTCGGCAACCCTTATAGATGAATTTCAAGAATTTAAATTTAATAAATCCCATTATCCGCGCTGCAACAGAAGCAGGATATTCAAAACCTACAGAAATACAGAGTGGTGCTATTCCACAAATTCTGATTGGTAGAGATATTCTTGGTTATGCTCCGAAGGGAACGGGAAAAACGGCTGCATTTGCAATGCCGGTTATTCAATTACTGAAAAAAAGTTCTCCTGAACATAAAGAAGTACGAACTCTTATATTAACACCTACTCAGGAACTGGGTATTCAGATTGAAGAAAACTTCAGAGTGTACAGCAAATACCTTCCATTGTCCCAACTTACTATTCATGATGGAACTTCACAAGGAAATCAACTTGCCGCTTTAAGGATAAGAGTGGACGTTCTTATAACAACACCTGCTGCACTACTCGATCTAATTAACCAAAGACATATTAATCTTTCCAAGATCGAAATTTTGGTTTTGGATGAAGCAGACAGAATGCTTGATATGGGTTTTATAAATGATGTGAAGAAAGTTCTTAAACTTATTCCTCAAAAAAGACAGACCTTACTTTTTTCTTCAACAATATCAGAAAATATTCGGAAATTTGCTGACATGCTCTTAAACAATCCTATAGAAATTAAGGCAAGTCCTATTTCTTCTACAGCGAAAATTGTTGATCAATCAGTATTTCTTGTTGAAAAAAAAGAAAAAACGGATAGGCTATATAATGCCTGCAGTCCGAAAAAATATTTCAATACAATAACTAAATAATAAAATTAATTTATGGCAGATTCTTTCTCTAAAAAAGAAAATTTCAAGAAAAAAATTCAAAAACAAAAAGAAAAGGCTTTACGTCGTGAAGACCGTAAAACTAATAACAATAAGGGAAAAGGACTTGATGAGATGTTAACATATGTTGACTCATATGGAAGACTTACCTCTACTCCACCTGAAGAAACACATGAAATCAATCTTGATGATATCCAGTTAGGAGCTGCACCTATTCCCGAAGAAGAAATCCGTAAGACAGGAATTATCACTTTTTTCAGTGATAAGGGTTATGGTTTTATTACTGAAGATAAAAGTAAGGAAAATGTATTTTTCCACACCAACAACTGCACGGAACTAGTAAAGAAAGGAAATAAAGTATCATTTGAAAAAGAGAGATCTCCGAAAGGATTTTCTGCTATTGATATTCAATTGGTCAAATAAATAATAATAACAACAACAATTTTAATACAATTACAATGCAAGAAGGCACAGTAAAATTTTTTAACGAAACAAAAGGTTTCGGATTTATTTCTCCATCAAACGGAGGAGAGGATATTTTTGTACACGCTTCAGGATTAAGCACTAGAATCATTCGTGAGAATGATAAAGTGACTTTTGAAGTACAAAAAGGTGAAAAAGGATTAAACGCAGTAAACGTAAAACTTGCATAGTTTTCCAGATATTTCAATAAGATAATATCAAATCACTCATAAGCCCCATTTTTGGGGCTTTTTTATGTATATATGCGATCCCTTAGATTAGGAAAAGGATTTTTCAACAAAGTTAATCTGAACCTTTCAACAAAATAGAATATTAAGATTTTGGCAGAAATTTGTATCAGAAAGCTAAAGCAATTGTTGCTTTACCGGGAGTCAATAGAAAGACCAGTAATGCAAAAGCTAAAACGGTATTGGGTTGGCAACCCCAGACTAATGAAGATGCTATTCTGGCCACTTTAAAAAGCTTAGTTCAATACAATTCACTACAACAACTTGACCAAGATCTTTCATTTCTTGATTGAATATTGTAACTTGGAAATTATAAAAACACCCATATGAATAGCATTATTGCCAGAGCAAAAAGCATGGTAAACAAAGATCTTTTGCCAGAATGTCCACAGAATAACAAAGCCATCAAAGGCAATAAAGATTCCATGGTTGAGAACATTTCTGAAATAAAAAATATTAACACTTTATTAAAATGAAGAAAGTGATTAAAATATTTAAGAGAATATTTGTTGTATTAGCAGTTATCCTGGTGGTTCTTAGTGTAACCATCTTTTTCTATATGAGGCGAGCGGAATTTGGATCTTTACCTGAAGGAAAACGTTTGGAGCTCGTGAAATCTTCACCCCATTATAAAAATGGCCGATTCAGGAATCTGGTGGAGAGACCTACAATTACTAAAGGATACAACATGATGGGCGTATTGTATAAAACACTGTTTACAGAATTCCCCAATAGATATCCTATTGATTCCCTTCCTTCTGTGAAAACGGATTTAAAAATAATTGATACTCAAAAAAATGTGTTAGTATGGTTTGGACACTCTTCGTTTTTCCTTCAACTGGATGGCATAAAGATCCTTGCAGATCCTGTATTCAGTGGAAAAGCTTCCCCTTTACCGGGCGGTGTAAAAGCCTATAAAGGAAGTGACATTTACACAGTGAATGATTTACCAGACATCGATTATTTACTTTTATCCCATGATCACTATGATCATCTGGATTTTGAAACTATAAAAGCACTACAAAACAAAGTAAAATTCGTCGTTTGCGGACTTGGAAATGGGGCTCATTTTGAGCGTTGGGGCTATACACCAAAGCAGATCATTGAGAAAGACTGGTATGAATCCGTTGATGTAAAACCCGGATTTAAAATACTGACAGAATCCACCCACCATGATTCCGGTCGCGGTTTTACAAGCGGACAAGCTTTGTGGCTATCTTATTTCATTCAGACACCCTCAACGAATATTTATTACAGCGGTGATGGCGGACGTGATAACCGCTTTAAAACAATCGGTTCAAAATATGGAAAAATAGATTGGGCAATTATGGAATGTGGCCAATATAACAAAGCCTGGCAGTCGGTACATGAACTCCCTGAAGAAGTTGCTCTGGCTACAAAAGAGCTTAAAGCACAAAACCTATTACCTGTACATAATTCTAAATTCACCCTGGCAAATCATCCCTGGAAAGAACCTTTGGAAAAAATCTCTGCCCTGTCTAAAAATCAACCCTATCGTTTAGCAACCCCTATGATCGGTGAGTTGGTAGAATTAGATAATCCTCAACAACCATTTAAGGAATGGTGGAAAAATGTCCGTTAATACTTATTTCCCTTTGAATGATCTAAATTAGTATATCTTAGAAATTGACAGAAATAAAATCGTGTTAGATAGGTCCTGAGATATCTCCGGAACAGTTTATTCCTGAACGTTTCTTTTTGTTTTTAATTAAAGGAAAAATTAATGGTTATGATGGACAGCAAAATTACACCATGAACCCCAGAGAATTTTGTACTGCTCGCAAGAACCGTCTGGCTCGATATAACAAAGAAAAGATAAGGACTAATTTGAAAAAGTAATTATTGTTTTTATGAGCCGTTTCTCATTTTTCTTTTGCCTTTAAAAACATTTTGGAAATGCACCACGGGATTTGGTGAAGTAAGAATATAATCGGGATATTATTCTATTGTATTAATATCTATAATATTTCGCATACTATCTAAACATTGAGTTTCCATGAAAATCTCTAATATTTCATTTGGTAAATCACCAACCGTCATAGGTTTTACAGGACTTGCAACTAAATGATATTGACCATCAAGAAAATTATTAAAATTACTTTTATCAAATGAATATAATCCTTTTTTGGTCATCGAAACATAATCTGTTAGATACCTTTCATCGGCGCCAGTTCCAGATCTTTTGATCAATAGTGCATCTAATTCAGGATTAATTACAAAATCTGATATTTCAGGCAAGTTCCTAAAATAAGAAACCATTTTTTTATGATTTTCTGCAGACTTAGCCACTGAATCTGGTAATTTCCCTCCTCCGGACGCCATGAATCCGATGTATTTACCATCTGTGAGAAACCAATCTATATCTAGGGTCTGTTGTTCTATTTCTGTTATTATCATCTTTTACAACTATTAATATTATTTCCTGTCCTTTTCTAAGATATTAATTAACTCTCTTGAATTAATTAAACCGATGTAAGAATCAGTTTGTAACCATCTCCATTTTAAACGCTCAGGTAATTCGTGTAATGATTTATCATCATCGATAATAATTAAATCATCGGGATCCATTTCATTATCATTGATCCATTTCTCTATTTCTTCTCTTCTTGATATTTTAATATTCAACGGTATATCTACAATAGAGATTTCTTTAAATTTAATATTTCTCCTAGGAAAATATTTTTCCATTCAGAAATAGTAAATCTAAATCTGTGAGAAGTTGATAAAATAATCTCTATATTAAAATCATAAAGAGAATTTATTATTGTAATAGCAGCGTCATTAAACTTATAAAATCCATCTTTCTCTATATCAACTTTTTTATAAGGATTAGCATGAACCATCACTCCATCAATATCCAAAAAAAATTTCATAATCAAATTTAATAATATAGAATATATTACAAATTATTAAGAGTGTCAATTAATCCTTGATAGGAGCATTCTTTTTCACCCTTTAATAACTTGCCTGGCTTATATTCTTCTACAACTATGTTGTACTTTATCTTGATATTATAATGAAAAGTAAATATATATACTAATTTTTGTTTTTCGTCAATCCTATGGCAGTGGTATCTGCTTCACAAAGATCAACAATTTCAAAATCTTGTAATCACTCTTCTTTAATTTTCAATAGAAAATTATTTATTTCTACTGTCTTATTTTTCATTATCTTAAAATAAAAAAGCCTCTTCAAAAAAATTTAAAGAGGTTTTATAATTGATTTTAATATTAAGATTACTTCTTTATTCCGATTTTACTCCAGGTATTCAATACAAAAAGCAAGATCAATCCGATAACCGCTGAAGCAATTGAAAAAACAAACTTCAGATTATCTTCTGATAAAACTTCTGACTGCCAGTCTAACGCATAAAGATTAATTGCGATGAAAACGATAAATAGTACTAAAAATACTTTATAAAACTTCTGCATGATTCTTAAAAATTAATATAGTTCTGCACCAATTGGGCAAAGTTAGCGGTAAATAATTTAATTGAAATTGCTAAAAGGATGATTCCGAAAACTTTCTGCAAAATTGCCAATGTGGCCTCGCCCATTTTTCTTTCCAGCCATTTAGCTGATTTCAGCACCAAATATACGAAAATTGTATTGAGAATAATTCCACAAATAATATTAATATCATGAAATTCAGCTCTCAACGATAATGTGGTAGTTAGCGTTCCTGCTCCGGCAACAAGAGGAAAAGCAATAGGAACAATAGACGCCGATTTAGCCTCTGTTGTTTTATTAATTTCAATTCCTAAGATCATTTCCAAAGCAATAATAAAAATTACAAAAGCACCGGCAATAGCAAAAGAATTAACATCCACTCCGATGAATTTCAAAATTTTATTTCCCACAAATAAAAAGACCATCATAATTACTCCTGCCGTTATCGATGCCCTTCCAGCCTCTATTTGCCCGAATTTCTGTTGCAAACTAACAACAATGGGAACAGAGCCTATAATATCGATTACAGCAAAAAGAACCATAAAACAGGTTAGAACTTCTTTTAAAGAAAAATGATCAAAAACTTCCATCTTTTGTAATTAAAAATTTCGCAAAAATATGAAAAAAAATTGACTATTTGCTAATCTTAGAATACAAATTAACAATAGCAACTAAAAGTTCATCAATTCCCTCTGAAGATTTCACAGGTGAGAACTTTTCAATCTGAATCTTTTGTGAAAGCGTTCTATACTCTTCAGCAATAGCAATCCCTTTATAACTTTCTAAAAATTTTCCAAAATCTTTTGTAGAGCCCTGAAAATACTCTTTTCTAACTTCTTCATCTAATTCATCAACCGTCTGAAAGAACTTTTGATAATCTTCACTATCTTTAAGATTCTCTAAATAACTGAAATAATCATTGACATCAGTTTTCAGTCTTTGTCTTATTTCATTTTCTGTTTCAGCAACTGATCCAAGAGGTTTCATCGGTACAGTTTCTTTAATTAATTTACGTTTTTTTTGCCAAGTCTTAAATAGAATATATGCAATAAATAAGCCTAAAAGAATTCCAATATTCGTTAAAAGGATACTCCAATGGAACTTGTTTTTCTCTTTAACTTTAAATGTTGTAGTCTTTAATACCGGAGTATCTACCGTTTCCAGGAGAGTATTGGTATATTCATTTACTCTTTCAACCGTAGAGCGGGCTTCCATAATCTGATCATGTGAAAAAGCGTTTACGGCTAATGTTTCCTGACCCAGATCTATATATTCCTTACTATTAGGATTAAAGAATGCAAACTGTTCAGTTTTAATTGATATAGGACCTGCTTTCTTGGGAATCACAACATAGTTTGCTAAAACCTCTCCTTTTATTCCAGTCATATCAGGAACTACTTTCGAAGTGATCTTAGGTGCAAATAAATCATAATCCGGAGATTCAACAATTTTTGGCAAAATCATATCTGTTAAATTTCCTACACCGGAAACCTTTACAATGATATTCAATGGTTTCTTAACCTCTACTTTTTCGTTGGAAGTATTGTAAACGCTCACATTGAAATTTCCTACTGCATTTTTAAAATACTCTGGTGAACCTTCGGGTAGTTTTTTTACATTAAGCTTAACCTTATTTGACAAAATTTTATTCTTGTTCGCATATGTACTTACAGAAGCTGAAACAGAGGGAACTTCGACATATCCTGCTTCATTTGGAAAAACCATGAACATAGCTAAAACCTGCGAAGCCATATTTCCGTAACCTGAAGGATCAATTTCTGATCTGTTGAAATTAATGGGATGAACATTGATATTATCCTGATCCGGAAGATGAATATTTTTCACCTTTCTGAAGTTGTCTATATTTTTAGAATAAACTTTTAAAACGGCAATAGTTGGTTGATCCTGATAAACCTCTCTGTCTTCAATCTCCATATTAAGATAGACATCATTTGAAGCATTAGCAACAGATTTTTTTTCAACATCTTTCACAAAGATGTCGAAAGGTTCGGTTTTATAAATTTTATTATTTATGGTAACAAGTACAGACCCGATTTTTACTTTTCCTTTCTGTTTAGGTTCAAGGGCTACTCTGGTTACATATTGAGTAATCACAGTATTGGTTTCAGGATCCATATAGCCACTGCTTACAGATCCACTACCCACCATATTAAATTTTGATAGATCGGGTAAACGAAGTGGTGTTTGCTGATTATATTCACTCCCATTCAATTCAAGAATAATGGTAAGGTTTACAATGTCCTTGCTGCTGTAATCTGTTTTATCTGGGGTTACGGAAATATTTACCTGTCCGTAAGAAATTACGGAAGTAAGGATAACCAGTATGTAAAACAGTTTATATTGCATCACCAATCTTTCTCATTGCTTTCAGGCATTGAGTAAGAATCTTTATTTAAAATTCTTTTGGCGGTCTCTTTTTCTTTTTCGCTTACTTTATTCAATATTGCATTTTCAAGATCTTTTGGCATTTTACCTTCATTATTCTGGTTTTGGTCAGGATCATTGTTCTGCTGACTTTCACCTTGATTTTGCTGGCCTTTGCCCTGATCTTGTTTTTGATCTTTTGGATTGCCTTTTTGATCATCATTTTGTTGTTGGTCTTTACCACCGCCACCTTTTCCAGATTTACTCTGTTGGTTTTTCTTTTGCTGGCTTTCTTTTTCCTTCAACTTAGCAATTTCATAATTCTTTCTCGTAGCTTCGTTATAGGGATCCTGTTTTAAGGATTGCTTATAAAAATCTGCAGCTTTATCAGGTTGATTCATCTGCATATAAGTATTCCCTAAATTATAAAGAGCCGCTGCTTTATCCGGCAAGGTCTGAGATAGCTTTTGTGCTTTTTCAAATTCAGTCCTGGCCTCTTCATATTTTTTATTTTTATACAATGCATTTCCTAAATTGTAATGTGCTGTAAAATCTTTTTCATTGGATTTTATAGCTTCCATATATTTAGAAGATGCGCCATCATAGTTTTTACCATTGAATTTTTGATTGCCTTCATACACCAAAGTCTTGTAGTTTTCCTGAGCAAACAACGTCCCTGACACTAGAAAAGCAATTATAAACGATAAAAAAATGATTTTAGTATTCATTATATGCAAAATTATTCCTTTATATGTTAATAAACAGGCTTTTATTTGTTAAAATTGGGTTAAAGTATCTGGTGAAAAAATAGGAAAAAAACTAGAAAAATCACACATTAAAATCTCTTTTTGGATTGAAAATGTAAATTAGGAAAAAAAACAATAAGGACACTGCTAAAAAGTATTGATAATAATGATTTGCGTTTTGAGATTTTACCAGTGTTTCTGAGGAAGACATTTTTTTATTTAAGGCATCAATAATTCGGTCTGGTGTTTCATTGATATTATTACCATCAACGTATGATCCACCTGTAGATTCTGCTATTTTTTTTAGTGCTCCGGTCTGTCTTTTTGAAATAACAGTTTCTCCCGCTCTATCGGTTTTATATCCCATTAACTGGCCAAATACATATTCCGGGACTGGCGCTCCTTCATCCGAACCTATTCCTACAGAAGTAACCATAATACCCTCCTTATTAGCAAGTTTTATTGCTGCATTATCATTCCCTTCATTATCTTCTCCATCACTTAATAAGACAACCTTCCGGGCTCCTTTGCTTACATTTTTAAACTTACTGACCGCTGCCTGCATGGCTTTAAGAAAATCGGTTCCCTGGATTTGCATAGAATTCGTTTCAATTGCGTTGATATACGTTTCAGCGGAAGTATAATCCGTTGTCAAAGGCATTATAGAAGTAGCTTCACCTGCAAAAATCACAATTCCTATTTTATCACTTTTCATCTTCTGCATCGTATTGATCATTAGATTTTTTGCCTCATTCAACCGATTTGGATTGATATCCTCCGCATTCATCGAATTGGAAACATCAAGCATAAAAATGACATTATTTAATTTTTGATTGGTTTTAATTTCTTCAGAACCATTTAATAAATCAATAATTGCAAAAATTAAAAAGAGGGTTCCCAAAAGATATAAGACGGGAAATACTTTGGTAAATCCTGATTTTTTTTCAAAAAGATCTTCATGAAACTGATTATCCGCAAAAATCACTTTTCTTTTATCCTTCCAGTTCAGGTAACGAACCAATAAAAAACCGAGCAGCGGCAAAAGCAACAGCAACAACAAATACCAATAATTCCCTAAATACCAATCCATCAACTCAAAAATTTATAAAAAAACCATCTTAGAAATGCATCAATAACGAGCATCCCTAAAGCGATCCACAGGAAAATTTTAAAATATTCCTGATAATTATACAGTTTGGAAACTTTCACATCAGACTTTTCCAATTGGTTTATTTCGTCATATACTTCTTCCAGACTGCTGTTTGAGGTAGCCCTGAAATATTTACCTCCCGTTGTCTGAGCAATTTCTCTTAAAATAGGCTCATCAATTTTAACTTCTGTTTCCGTAAAGACAAGATCTCCGAAAATATCGGTTTGGGTTGGCATTAGAGCGTATCCATTTGTTCCAATCCCAATAGAATATACTTTGATGTTATTATTCTTTGCCAGCTCTGCACCCACCTGAGTAGGCATCGCATTTTCAATGGTATTTACACCATCTGTCATAAGGATAATAATTTTACTTTTTGCTTTACTATTCTTTAAATGGTTTACCGCTACAGAAAGTCCCTCGCCAATAGCTGTTCCCGGCTGAAGTTCCAGTGGATTAAGATTCTTTAATTCATCTATCACCACCTGATGGTCAGATGTCACAGGAACCTTTGTAAATGCCTCCCCTGAGTAGGTCACCAAACCTAATCTGTCATTAGGTCGTTTTTCAACAAATTTTATTGCAATATCTTTAAGAGCCGTTAATCGGTCGGGTGTTAAATCTTTAGCAAGCATACTTAAAGATACGTCCACAGAAAGCATAATATCAATTCCTTTTGTATCATCTCTGTCTTGAGAGATCGTAAAGGTTCTTGGTCTTGCCATCGCAATAATAAGTGCAGAAAGTATAATATACTTTGATATTTTAAGTAAAAATAATACAGCCACAATTCCATTGCTGCTATCCATACTTTTTACTGTAGGTACTTTTATACCTTTTTTCTTCTGCTTGCTTATGTCTCTAAACAAAAGAGGAATAAACAACAGAAAAAGCAGAAAAAACCAGGGGCTATAAAATTCGAAATTAAACATCCTTTCTTAAGTTTTCAAATTCCAGATCTTTTGATGATCTTTTTACAAACTCTCTGATATCTGCAAAGTCATTTTCCATGGTCTTCTGATCAGGGAAAGTTTTGGCAAACTTCACTAAATCTCCCCTTAGAAAGACCTCTTCAACTACCTTTTCATTCTCCAATGATATTGTATTATTCTCTTTCATTAAATGTACAAGATCATCTGTAAGCAATACATCCGCCGGTAAATGATATTGTTTAGTGATAAATTTTCTTGAAATTTCAATTAATTCAACATAAAAAGAACGATAATTTCCTTCTTCTATATATTTTTTCTTTTTAAGCGAGTCCAGTTCCTTCAGTGTCTGATTGGTAGCTACGACAGGAGAGCTTTTTGATTTCCTTCCCCACTTCAGATACATAATGATTGCAATGATAAGGGCAATAACCGATAAGGCAGCCAAAATATACCATTTATAAAGCTCCCAATAATCTTTAGTTCCCAGTTTTACTTCTTTATTCTTCATGATATCATTAATCTGATCCCCTTTTTGGGCCGTATTAATGACGTCTATTTCATAAGGAATGGTTTTTAATATTTTATCTCCTACTTTAAATTCGAGTTCAGGAATGGTAAATTTCCCTTCTTCATAAACAGCAAATTCGATCTTTCTCTCATATAAATCTGGCTTAGTACCAATGCTGTCTTTCACCTCTTCAAAATGGAAAGGCAGCAGTTCATTTTTAGCTGCTGCACCCACCTGCTGATTGTTCAGGTTATCAATTTTAATAACAAAATGATTCACTTCTCCTAAAGCAAGAGTCTGTTTTTCAAGATGGGAAGAAAGGATCTGTGAAAAAGTATTTACACAGACCAGAGAACATATTATAAATAGTATTTTTTTCAATTTCAATTCAATTTTGGCTGAAAAGCCCTACCTGTTTTTTATTATTGTGCGTTCTTAAAATCACACCTGTTGATACAATTACTTTTTTTGAAAATAATTATATAATAATTTTGAATAATCTTCACCTGCAGCTACATTCATAAAACTAGCAGAGCTGTTAGCAAAATCTTCTTCTAATGCCCGTACTTTTTGCTTTTGTGCCTCCGCAAAGGTATACCTCCATCTGGCACTTGATGTATTTGCCCAAACCTGCTTTCCTGTTTCCGCATCATAAAATAATGCATATCCTACATCCGGAATCTCATTATCCTTTTCGTCATAAATCCTCATTCCCAATAGTTGATGCTTCTTTGAAGTGACCCTCAACATTTTAGAATCATATTCATCATCAAAATCCGAAAAGAGAAAAACGAGTGATTTTCTTTTGAAAATTCCCATCATGTACTCTAAAGCTTTATCAACCTTTGAAACCGCAGGTACATAATCTGCAGTTAAAATATTACTGATAATGGAAAGGATATGTTTTCTCCCTTTTTGAGGTGGAATTACTTTATATACTTTATCTGCAAATAAGATCAATCCTACTTTATCATTATTTCCTGCAGCTGAAAATCCAAGGCTCGCAGCAATCTCTGCTACATATTCTCTTTTGAGCTGTTTTTTTGTTCCATAGTCCATCGATGCCGATATATCGACCAGAATCATCATTGTCAGTTCCCTTTCCTCTTCCATTACTTTTACGAAAGGTTCCCGGAAACGAGCTGTTTTATTCCAATCTATCCTACGGATCTCATCTCCAAACTGATAAGGACGAACTTCAGAAAAAGTCATGCCCTGCCCTTTAAAAGCACTATGATATTGTCCCATTAAAGTAGCCTCCGTTTTCTTGCGGGTACGGATTTCTATCTGTTTTACTTTTTTTACAATATCTTTTATCTGCATAGATTAATTGGTAATTGAAAGTTGAAAATGGAGAAGTGAAAGTGATGAACTACAAATTATTTGTGCTAAACCAAAAATTTTCAACTTTCAACTTTAAATTTTCAACTTCTTGCTTTAGTCTTTAAACTCAATGGATACATTAAGCCACTCATCATCAAATTTAGGGTTGTACTTTTTATAGAAGTTAATCGCAGACTCATTCCAGTTTAATACCTGAAACATCATTCCACTATAATTATTTGATTTTCCGAATTCCACGGTAGCATCGAATAATTTCTTCCCAATCTGTTTTCCTCTCATTCTTTCAGTCACTACCAGATCTTCTAAATACAATCTCCTTCCTTTCCATGTTGAATATCTGTTATAATATAAAGATATCCCCACTATTTCATCATCAACTTCCGCTACAAAAGCTCCCCAGACAGGAGAACTCCCGAATCCGGCATCTATAAATTCCTCTAAAGTAACAGTAACTTCATGCAAAGCCTTTTCATATTCAGCAAGTTCTTTAATAAGCTCCAACATTGGAACGCAGTCTTCCTGAAAAGCTTTTCTTATAACAACATCATTCATAAAATAATATTAAGGAGCTTGAATTTTAGCCAAAATTCTATTAACGATTTCTTCTGATGAAATTTCTTCTGCTTCAGCTTCGAATGTTAAACCTATTCTATGTCTTAAAACATCTTTAGCCAATTCTTTTACATCTTCAGGAATTACAAATGCTCTTCCTCTTAGAAATGCATAGGCTCTTGAAGCTATTGCTAAGTTGATGGAAGCTCTTGGTGAAGCTCCGAAACTGATATAATTTTTAAGATCTGAAAGTCCATAATTCTCAGGATAACGGGTTGCAAAAACCATATCCAGAATATATTTCTCGATCTTTTCATCCAGATAGATCTGATTGATAAGCTCTTTTGCATCTACAATATCCTGAAGACCTATTACTGGCTGAACGGTAGGCTGGTGAGAGGTAGAGACCATTCTCATTACCTTTCTTTCATCTTCAAATTCAGGATAATCTATTTTACACTTCAGCATAAAACGGTCACTTTGAGCTTCAGGTAATAAATAGGTTCCTTCCTGATCAATCGGGTTTTGAGTGGCCAATACCAAAAATGGCTTAGGAAGCTTCATGGTTTCATCTCCAATCGTAACCTGTTTCTCCTGCATCACTTCCAACAGTGCTGACTGTACCTTTGCCGGTGCACGGTTGATCTCATCTGCAAGTACAAAATTAGCAAATACAGGACCTTTCTTTATGGAGAAATCATTGTCTTTAATATTGAATATCATCGTTCCTACAACATCAGCAGGAAGTAAATCAGGAGTAAACTGGATTCTGGAGAAATCACCATGAACAGCTTCTGCCAAAGTTTTTATAGCTAAAGTCTTGGCTAAACCGGGTACACCTTCCAAAAGAACATGTCCATTCCCCAAAAGACCTACCAAAAGGCGGTCTATCATATATTCCTGTCCAATAATAACTTTGTTGATTTCCTGTCTTAGAAGAGAAAACAAGTAATTCTTTTCTTTTACCTTCTCTGTTAACTGACGAATATCTTCTGCTTGGTATGTATCTGACATAGCTTAATTTAAAATAATTGGTAAATTTCTAATAAATACTCGCATTAATCAACACAATAAATGCCATTTTTGAGTTAAAGTTTGTTAAATATTCCAGCGTTTAAAGAAGAATCCAGTGCTGTTCTATTACTTCAACACCATCTATCACAACAATTCTTCATGCCTATAATTGACTATAAAAATCGACAAACATGATGAAATAATATATGTTTATTTGGAATATTAAAGTTTAGTCACTGTAATAGTAAAAGTATCTTCCGCGACATCTGTTGTTTCTTCATACGACCCTACGTTTATGTAATATTCAGTTCCTGCTGTTGTGGTAATAGTTATCGTTTCAGCAGCAGCAGCACCTCCATTATCCACCGTATTTACGCATACTAAATTGGTACAAGTACCACTATATATCCCTATTTGAGGGTCAAAAGCACTACCTGAAGGCATTGTTACTTTAATGGTATATTGACTACCATCGCCAACAAATTTAAACCAGGTGCCATCATTCATCGCATCAGCACACACACTGATATTCCCAGCATTATTAGTAGTGGATATAGCATCACTTTGTGTATAGGTATAAGGGAAAACAGACGCTAACAGAGCTCCCGAACAAGCATCATTTGTCGGTACTGGAGGAACTGTTTTAAAAATAACATCTGCACAACCAGACGATTCAACACCACCAGAAACAGAAGTAACTGTTAAATAATAATTAACTCCGGGATTAAGTGCCGTTGATGGAGAAAAATTAGTAGCAGTAACTACTTGCTGGTTAATAACATTTGTTCCTCCCGGAGTGGTTCCTATTGAAACTTTATAAGAATCTGCTCCTGAAACTGGAAACCATTTAATATTGGGGGATAAAGGAACTGATGGGGCATTATTTACAGGATAAACAACAAAAGGACAAGCAGGAGTAGTTCTTGGTGTTAATCCTAAAATTGTAACCGATGATTTATAATCAGCTCTTATTCCTCCTGGTGGAGACGCCGGATCAACAACTGCATTATCTCCTTTATAATAAAGAGTAGAATATGGAATATGATCATAAACCCGGAAAACTTCGTCAAAATTATTAATATCAATACTTGGAGCGTTTTCTTTTGCAGCTACAACTAAATTATCTGTATTATTATAAGCAAATGGTGTTGTAAAAGAAATTTCTACCTTACCATTATTATTGGTTATTGTTCCTGCAAAAACCTGAGTAAGTTGTGAAAAAGGTATCCAGTCTGTTCCGGATGTGAAGGATGTTTTTGTTGTGTGCCCAAGATAGACCGTCCAATTTGAAGAATCATTAATACTTGCGGAGGAATCCAAATAAAATGCAAGTCCTGTAATATTTCCTGCAGCATTGGTATTTATTTCCTGTTTAGGATATATCTGCTGAACGTACGAATAGGAAAAAAAACTACTTATTGGTGCTGTTCCGACATTTGTACTTCCAATATTTAAGTTTATTTGAGCATTAAGCATCAATACTGCTGATAACAAAGACAAAAGTAATATTTTTTTCATATATGATAGAATTAATAAGGTATGACATGCTAATTTAGCATTAAAGTTTTAATTTTTATAATAAAAATGATTAATTAACCATACATCTTAATATATTTGTATCAAACACCAATAATATGCACAAAAAGCTATTTTTTTTAAGTCTTCTTTTTATTGGCCTTTTCAAATCACAGACCACAACAATGACGAATGTGATTTCACAGGCAACTTATTATGATGGCTATGCAGCTACTGTATCAACTCCGGTACCTCCTGGATTAATCCGACTATCGAATACAAGATATGCAAGAAAACTTACAGATGCTGAACTCGATTCTTTTAAAGCAAAGATCGCAATGAGAGTGACTATAGGTGCTCTATGCGACAATTATGACCGTCTGGGGAGCGTCTTTTTGGCAATGGTTCCTAAAAACCAACCCACATACACCATCAACGATGCTAATGTAAAAAGAATTGAAATTGGGAGATACATTACTCCATTTATGAATAAAAACCGCTCTCCTCTAGAGGTTCCTTATACTTATGACCTGAGTAATTTGTACAACGTATTTCATGATACCGGTTTACGCAGCACATCAGATCTATATATGGAACTCGATGTTTTTGGCGTTCCATATGCGGCGCAGACTCAGGTCGCAGGATGTTCTGGTAGGATTGATGTTTTTTCCGGAACACTAACTTTTTTTTCAACAAATACAGGAGCAACGTCAACAGATCATAATAGTTTGGTTCCTATACTTACTTACAGCAGGCTTAATAATTATAATAGTACTGACGTGACCGGTGAAACCGTTAGAATAGTAAATTTTAACCTTCCAACTGCTGTTAGCAATGCCCGCTTTTTTGTAATATCAACCCCTCATGGTGCCAATAGTGGTGGCGAGGAATATGTAAGAAGACAAAACTACACATACATGGATGATGTCCAGGTACTGACTTATACACCAGGGGGAATCTCTTGCGAACCTTATAGAGTCTATAATACGCAAGGTAACGGAATTTATGGAGCTACTCCAAAAACATTCGCAGACTGGACCTCATGGAACAACTGGTGTCCTGGTAATTCTGTTCCGATCAGAGGCTTTACATTACCTACAATGACTGCCGGCAATCACACCCTGAAACATACAATACCAACAGCTGTTTTCAATCAGCAGCAAGGAGATGTTTATTTATCAGTCTATATGCAAGGTAAAAGCAATGCTGTTTTAAATGTAAGTGATGTTAAAACAATAGACGTCAACATATACCCTAATCCTACCTCCGATTTCGTTAATATAAAATCAAAAGCAGATGTAGCTTCGATCAGTCTTTTCAGTATAGATGGAAAAAAACTATCTGAAAATTACAATGAAAACAGGATAGATCTTTCAGTTTATAGTATAGGAATTTATTTTTTGAATATTGTGCTAAAAGATGGAACCACTTTTAAACATAAGATCATCAAAAAATAAACATGAGAAGAGTTACCAATGCGGTGTAACAACCTACTAAAGTACAATTACTTTAACTCATATCTCCAAATCACATGATTTGAACAACAATAAAACCCACCTTTGAATTTTTTTCACTGGTGGGATTTTTTTGCAAAAAAGAAAATAATAAAGACCGCATTTATTAGGATTTACAAACTTTTACTTTAATACTCCAGCCAAAAAATTGTCATTTTCAGTTTATTAAACTATTTTTGGTGATTAAAATTTTTGTAAAATGAATTATCATTTTCAAGCTCACAGACAGGTAAGAAGAAACCTTTTGGAAATATTGCAAAATACCTCCCATGAAGATCTTTTGCTCATCCCGGATGGCTTCAACAATAACATGTACTGGAATATTGCACATACTGTTGCAACACAACAGCTTCTGCACTATTACCTAAGTGGTAACCCCTTCCGAATTGATAAATATTGGATTGAAACTTACAAAAAAGGAACCTTACCGAACTTAAATGTTCAAAAGTCTGAGGTTGAAGATCTGGAGTTTTTATTAACCGAAACTTCAAAAATTTTAATGAAAGATTATGACAGTGATTTCTTTGCAGATTATACACCCTATACCACAAGTTTTGGTATGGATCTGAAGAGTATTCAGGATGCTATCATCTTTAACAATATGCATGAAAGCCTTCATTATGGCTATATCATGTCACAGAAAAGAGCAATTTTAGGAGAAAAATATTAAAATGACAGATAAGAAAGACGATTTTATTTTCGGGCTACGCCCCGTAATAGAAGCTATTGAGGCGGGAAAAACTATTGACAAGATCTTTTTGCAAAATGCACTTCAAGGTCCTATTTATGCTGAACTGAAAACAGTTTTAGCACAAAATAAAATACGTCCAAACTACGTTCCAATTGAAAAGCTGAACCGTTTTACAAGAAAAAACCACCAGGGGGTTGTTGCCTTTATTTCGGATGTTCCGTTTCATAAAATAGAAGACATTGTTCCACAACTATTTGAAGAAGGAAAAACTCCTTTTTTATTAATTCTTGATCGATTGACTGATGTAAGAAATTTTGGTGCCATTTGCAGAACAGCTGAATGCGTGGGAATTGATGCCGTAATTATACCTGAAAAAGGAGCTTCTCCAATTAATTCAGATGCCATAAAAACTTCAGCAGGAGCTATCTACAATGTAAAAATATGTAAAGAAGCGAATTTAGCACACACTGTGGATTTCCTTCAACAAAGTGGAATTGCAGTCTATTCAGCTACTGAAAAAGCACAGAAGTTGATCTATGACGTTAATTTTGCTGGACCTTGTGCTATTGTTATGGGTAATGAGGAAACAGGAATATCCAAAGAAGTTTTACACCATTCGGATGAAAAAATAAAATTACCAATTGAAGGGAAAACTCAATCTTTAAATGTCTCCGTAGCATGTGGAGCGATTTTATATGAAGCAGTAAGACAGAAAATGTCTGTGATTCCCAATCCATAGACAACAAAAATAGTAGTAAAATTAAAAAAATATTAAATGAAAAATATAGCAGCGATAGCGCTAATATCAATAGCATTAGTTTCTTGTAAAAAAGAAACAGCAAAAATTACAAAAGTAGATCCAAAAACAGGGAAAACCATTACAGTGGAAGTTCCGGCTGATTCAATTGCAAAGGTTGCAGAGAATGCTGCCATTAAAGATTCGGCAGGCGTCTATAAACAAACTTTCAAGCTTGAAATAGGAAAAACATATCCTTTAACAACGTATCAGAGAGATGTAAAGACAATGACTGACCCACAGGGAAAAACATTGAACGGAACAAGTGAATCTACTGATGAGATGAGTTTTACTGTAAATGATGTTAAGAATAATGTTTATGATATTACGCTGAATCTTATTGCCAAGAGAAATTCTCAGACTGCAGAAGGAAAAACAATTGTGGTAGACACCAAACAACCTATTCCTAAAGAGGATGATCTTAAAATGATCTGGAATATCAACAGAGCTCTTACAAGCAACAAGCTGAGCATGAAAATGGATACTAAAGGAAATGTAATTTCCATTACAGGTTTTGAGCCTGTTTATACTAAAGTTTCCAATGCAGTAGGTACTTTGGTAAAAGATGCCAATCAAAAAGCAAGTGTTGTAGCTAGTCTTAAGGAAAGCTTTAATGAAAAAGTATTGAAAGATCAGTTCAGTAAAAACCTTACTATTATGCCTAAAAAAGGGGTAAAAGTTGGAGAAAAATGGACTAATACAGAAAATGCTGATCCAAATGGTAAAATTAAAGTTACCTCAAACTATCAGTTAAAAAGTGTAGGTAACGGTGTTGCTGAAATTGCTGTAACAGGTGGAATTCCAAAAAAAACAGACAAACAGGCACAGGGACCTATGACTCACAGCATCAGCAGTGAACTGGAACAAAATGGTACTATTAAGTTTGACGAGAATACGGGATGGATTACCAACCAAAATATCACGGTAAAAACAACTCAGGTAGAAACTATTTCAGACGGAAAACAATCTCAGTCCATGAAAAGTGTTTCTAATTCTTCGGTCATGGTAAATCCATCTGCTAAATAGTTTAGGTTTATAAAATTTAAAAGATATGAAGTGGATTCTTGAGCTAGTACTTACCGCTATTATTATGTTCTTTGTCTGGAATATTCTTAGAAGACTTTTCTTTAAGACCTTCTATAGTTATAGATTCAATAACCAGAATAATAAAAAGCAGGATATACAAAACTCAAACAAGGATATTAATAAGAAAATCAACTGGGACGCAGAAACTGTTGATTATGAAGAAGTAAAAGAGACTAAGGATAAAAGATAAATTCCAAGAAAATAAAAGATAATAACCAGCATGGCGAAAAATAAAAACTTAATTTATATTGCAATTTCATTAGTTGTATTTATAGTTTTAGCATTTTTATATTCCACTCCTGTTTTTACAGGGAAACAGCTTTTCCAACATGATATCGTTCAGTATCGAGGGGGTGCAAAAGAACTTCTCGATTATAGAGCTAATTATGAAAAGGAAACCTATTGGAGTGATTCTATGTTCGGAGGAATGCCAACGTATCAAATGGGTAGCCAGTTTAAAGGTGATATCATAAAAAAAATCGACAGTAACCTGAACTTTCTTCCAAGACCTGTTAATTATCTGTTTTTACTTTTTGCTGGATTTTTCCTCTTAGGAATGGTTGTGGTCAGAAACTGGAAATACGCTTTATTAGGAGCCACTTTCTTTGGTCTTTCAACCTATTTTTACATTATAATTGCAGCGGGACATAACGGTAAAGTTAATACTATTGAATATTTCGCACCGCTTTTAGCCGGTATTTTACTGGTTTATATCCGTAAGAAATATATCGTCGGATTTATTGTCACGACGCTATTTATGGGATTACAAATTGCGGCAAACCATCCGCAGATGACCTATTATTTATTTCTTGCCTTAGGATTCTTATTTATCTCAGAATTGATCAGAGTTATTCAGAAAAAGACTCTGATGAAGCATTTCCTTATTTCTTCAGCTATTATTGCAGCTTCCTGTGTAATCGGTGTTGGAATGAATTCACAGAGAATCATGGCCAATTCGGAATATATCAAAGAAACCGTTCGTGGAAAACAAATTTTAAATACCGATAGCCATACTGCAGGAAAATCAGGAATGGATAAAGAAAGTATTCTGTTGTGGAGTTATGGAAAACTGGAAACACTGAACTTATTTATTCCAAGGTTAATGGGTGGTGGAAGCCAGGAGCCTGAGGCCAAAGAAATGATGAATAAAGTTCAGGAAATGGTTCAGGAAAATGTTTCCAGCCAGGAAGAAATGGACAGAATTTCTAAAGGCTTTGCTGGAATGACCTATTGGGGAGATCAGCCCGGAACATCAGGACCTGCTTATCAGGGAGCTATTGTATGTTTTCTGGCTCTTTTAGGCTTCTTTTTCGCATGGAAAAAATACCGTTATTGGATTTTAGGTGCTTCCATTCTTACCATATTATTGGCCTGGGGAAGTAACTTTATGCCATTATCGGACTTCTTTATAGATTTCATACCATTTTATAGCAAGTTCAGAGCCCCATCTTCTATTTTAGTTGTTGTTGAACTCTTATTTCCATTAATTGCTATTATTGGATTGTATAGATTCTTTACGGATGAAAAATTAACCGAAGAATATAAAAAGAAAATACTTTTTTATGTAGGAGGTGGAACGTTAGGATTCATATTAATTCTTTTAATCTTTGGTAAAGGTTTGTTAGGTTTTGCCACAGACAACGAGAAGCTATATTTCCCTCCTTTCCTACTGGATTATCTGGTGGATGAGAGATTTAAATTATTCAAAATAGATGCAATCAAAGCATTTCTTTACGTAGCAATAGCGGCTGTAGTTCTATTCCTTACTATGAAGAAAAGGTTAAATCAGAATATTGCTTTAGTTATAATTGGTGTGGTAAGTTTATTTGACCTATGGACCGTAAACAAGCGATATCTGAATGACGAAAACTATGTAGATAAAGTATTTGCTGAAAATCCATTTCAGACTGAAAGCTCTGATCTTCTGGCAGAAAAAGTACAGGCTAATCCGGCTCTTGGATCTATTTTAGCTAACGTGAATGTCAATAAAACATTAGAAACAATTGCTGAAAAAGATAAAACACACTATAGAATTTTCAATAATATTTTAGGAACTTTCAGTGAAACGAATACTTCTTATTTCAAATCTTCTATTGGAGGTTATCATGCTGTAAAACTAAGAAGATATGATGATGTGATCAACGAGTATTTCCAGGTAATGGATTCTGTAAAAGTTCCGAATGTTCTTAGTCTATTGAATGCAAAATATTGGGTTCTTGGAGGTCCGGAAAAACCACAAACAATGCCAAATACAAAAGCCAACGGCAATGCTTGGTTTGTAAGTGATATCCAATTTGCCAATACACCGAATGAAGAAATAAAATCAATTGGTGTTATCAATAGCAAAAGAACGGCAGTTGTTGCTTCTGAAGATAAATCATATTTTACCAATAAACCAGTTCAGGCTGATTCTACAGCATTTATTAATTTAACAAAATACCAGCCTAACGAGTTAGAGTTTAAATCTAAATCTAAGACTCCACAATTGGCCGTATTTTCTGAGATCTACTATCCTCATGGATGGAAGATGTTTGTGGATGAAAAAGAGGTACCTTATATTAAAGCAGACTATTTACTTCGTGCTGTTCATGTTCCTGCTGGAAATCACCACATCAGAATGGTTTTCGAACCCGAGGTTATTGAAAAAGGGAAATGGATATCTTTGCTTTCTTTCGGATTATTCATTGCTCTAAGTGGTTTTGGTATTTTCTGGGTGAACAAAAAGAAGAGAGACCTAGTTAAAAAAACTGCTTAAAGTTTAAGTTCGAGGTTTGACATTCCATGGAAAAGAAGAAAATTCTTATCATCACTTATTACTGGCCTCCTGCAGGAGGTCCGGGTGTTCAAAGGTGGTTGAAATTTGCAAAATACCTACCTGATTTTGGATGGAATCCTATTATTTATACACCTGAAAACCCCAGCTACCCTTTATTGGATGAGAGTTTAATAAAAGATGTTCCTCAAGATCTAGAAATTATAAAGACGCCTATTTGGGAACCTTATCAGCTTGCCGAAAAACTTAATAAAAGTAATAAAAAGTTTAAAGCAGGACAGTTTGATGTTGGTAAAAATCAAAGCTGGAAATCTAAGCTCTCTATTTGGGTAAGAGGAAATTTCTTCATTCCTGACGCCAGGATTTTCTGGGTAAAGCCTTCTGTGAAATTTTTAGAGCATTATTTAAAACAAAATAAAATTGATGTTGTGGTTACTTCGGGGCCACCTCATTCCTTACACCTCATTGGTTTGCAACTTAAAAAGAAACTTCCAACACTAAAATGGATTGCAGATTTTCGTGATCCATGGACAGAGATTTCTTATTATAGGCATTTAAGGCTAACCAAAAGTTCAGATAAAAAGCACCGACAGCTAGAAAGTGAAGTTTTTAAAAACGCAGATATAACTCTGGCAACAAGCTATACAGATGCTGAAAACTTCCGTAAAAATGGTGCCAATGCGATTTGTATTACCAATGGATTTGATGAAGATGTTTCGCTCAACTTAACCGATGAAAAAACGAGCGGGCAAAATAATAGTGAAATCAAAAATAATATACAATCTCTTGAATCCTCAAACCCAAACACTCATTTTATATTGAGTTATATTGGTGTTTTAGAACAGCTTCGTAATCCTGAAAACCTTTGGAAAATACTTAGTGATCTTGTACAGACAAATTCGGATTTTGCTAAGTATTTTATGCTGAAATTTGCAGGAAGAGTGGATGATAAGATTTTAGAATCTCTAAAAAATTCAAGTTTAAAAAATTACATTTTAGATTTGGGATATCTTTCCCATGATAAAGCAATTGTAGAAATGCAATCTTCTGATATGCTGTTGATCACTAATTTTCCAAATGAATCTTCAAAAGGCATTATTCCCGGAAAAATATTTGAATATTTAGCCACAGGAAAACAAATCATTTCATTTGGTCCTGATAAAGCTGACGTTTCCAAAATACTTGAAGAAACTCAATCCGGCAAGCATTTCAGTTATCAAGATGATGATGCAATAAAAGCTTTTATATTAGAAAAATTTGATCTTTGGAAAAATGGAAATCTTCTTGAAAATGCTCAGAATATTGAACAGTTCTCAAGAAGAAATCTCACTAAAAAGTTAGCTGAAGTATTAGCTTAAATTGTCCACTGATCATTAATAACAGCTATTAAATAATATTTCCCCTGGAATTCCTCATATACAAAACGAAGGGTCTTCCAATCCATCTCTCCATATTTCTCTGTTCCTTTAATATAATTTTCTGTGAAATCATGCTTTGGATAGATCTCTTTTAAATTATTCAATGAATTTCCACCTCCCTGAAACTCATTAAGAGAATAGGAAGATATTGTAAAATCTTTTGAAAAGACCCATTTCCCAAGATAGTTTTTGATCGTCTCTTTGTACAAGTCTCCTGAACCGTCATGTGAACCCCAGGTAAATTGCGTTTGTGTCTGAACATATTTTTCAAAATCAGTCTTCGAAAAGTGCTTATCCTCTTTAATGTCTATAAAAGCATACATGGAAAAACGAATCCCTTTTTGTGGGTGAATAAATTCTGAAAATTTCTGATAATCTTTACTTTTTAGAGTCTGCAAAACCTCATCATTAGTTTTCTTTAAAATTTCTTTTTTTTCAGCTTCACTCATTTTCGGAACAGCTGTACTATCCGTTTTTGTCTGAGCAATAGAATCGATAGAGTTTGTTGCAGGCTTCTCCGGATTTTTTTTACAAGCTATAACGCTTAATATCAATATTGAAATGAATAGTTTCTTCATCTTTTTTTAATGTTAATTATAGAAAATCACCAAAACTAATGCCAGAAAAATAAGTAAATTTGTTGAATGGAAGTTTTAGATATTCTCATTATCGGAGGAGGACCTATTGGGTTAAATTGTGCACTCGAAGCTCAGAAAAACAATCTCTCATATTTAATTATCGAAAAAGGAACAATTGTTAATTCATTGTATAATTATCCTTTATATATGCGTTTCTTTTCTACGGCTGAAAAATTAGAAATTGCAGAAATCCCTTTTATATCCACAGCACCAAAACCAGGCAGACAAGAAGCATTAGAATATTATCAGGGAATTACCAGACAGAAAGACCTTAACATTCACCTTTATGAAAGGGTTATTAAAGTCTCTAAAACAGATGGTATATTTGAAGTTGAATCCTCCAAAGCCAAGTATTACTCAAAGAATGTGATCATTTCCACAGGCTTCTACGATATTCCAAATCTGATGAATATTCCCGGTGAAGACTTACCAAAAGTAAAACATTATTATTCTGAACCCTACCCTTATGCTAAACAAAAGATCGCAATTATAGGCTCAAGTAATTCAGCCGTAGATGCAGCTTTGGAAACGTACAGAAAAGGAGCTGAAGTAACGATGATCGTCCGACATTCTGAAATATCAAAAAGTGTAAAATATTGGGTAAAACCGGATATCGACAACCGAATTGCAGAAGGCAGCATCCATGCCC
This sequence comes from Chryseobacterium paludis, assembly GCF_025403485.1. Classification (NCBI taxonomy): domain Bacteria; kingdom Pseudomonadati; phylum Bacteroidota; class Flavobacteriia; order Flavobacteriales; family Weeksellaceae; genus Chryseobacterium; species Chryseobacterium paludis. The sequence continues at coordinate 4,684,274 of NZ_CP099966.1, read as the reverse complement.
ACTTTAATTCTGAAATTATTGAGATAAAACAGCATAGCGTTGTGTTTAAGGATGAAAAAGGTCAGATGAATGAGATTGAAAATGATTTTGTCCTTGCCATGACTGGTTACCTACCCGATTTTGATTTTCTAAAAAATTCTGGAATTGAATTACAGGGAGATTGTCTTAAGCCTGTACACCATCCTGAAACAATGGAAACGAACATTAAAAATCTATATCTGGCGGGAGTTGTTTGTGGAGGAAAAGATACCCATCTGTGGTTTATTGAAAACTCCAGAATTCATGCCAGAATGATTATAAAGAACATATTGGCGACTCTTTCATCTCTTGGTTAATCACAAAGACACAACTTTTCTCCAATTCTGAGTTTTTAAGATTTGGCCGTCATTGGTAGCGAAGCGAAGCAATCTCAATCATGATTCCAAGGGAAACGGAAGATGAAAATCCAACCCATTTCAAGTAAAAAACAAGAAAAATACACTAAGGTCCCAACATTAAAATACTAAAAATCGGCTTTTACACCAAAAATAAAATTCCGTTTTGCAGCCGGATTGTAAAAGCGGTTGCCAAATGCATTGGTATCAAATCCTAAAACATAATCTGTATTATACAGGTTTTGAATCTGAAGATATACATCGAGTTTTGTTTTTTGAAATTGAACAGGAACCCTGAATTGTAAATTACCAATGAGTGTTGATGTAGACCATACTGAATTGGCGTCGTTCAAAGGAATTTTTGAAGTATAGAAATGAGAATAATCAATAGAAATGATTTTTAAAACCATGAAATTGAGCAAACTATTTATTGTCGTTGCAGGAACCCCTGTTAAGCTATTTCCAGAAAAATCCTTGTTATCCTGTTTATAATCTTCAAATCTAAATCTATAAAAACTACCGGAAAGTCTGAATTTGAAATGATTCAACACTTCACTGCGAAAGTTGAAATTCTTTGATTCTATTAAGGTTTCAAATCCTTTTTGAACAGCACTTCCCTGGTTAATAAAAAATTCCTGTCCCTTTTCATTTTGTCTTCTCACAATAGCATTCTTCATTCTGAAATCAAAATAGCTTCCTTCTACGAACAAAATATCGCCAAATTGTTTTCGGATTCCAATCTCCTTATTCCAACCATATTCAGGAGCAAGATTCAGATTGAACTGCTGATCAGAAGATCGGATCTCTTCATTTGTCGGAGCCGAATTTCCCTTTCCGGCTTTCACTCTTACAGAAAATCCTTTTGTTATAAGATAGGTCAGCCCAATGTTTGGAAGCCATTGTTTTTTAAAATTTATCTTTCCACTTTCATTACTTGGATATACCCTATCCCATTGGTATGAATTTGAATTCAGGCTTAGTGAAATATCTGTAAATAATTTTTCATTAAAACTAAATTTTTGTGAAAGGAAATAAAATCCGGATCTGTTCCTTAGTTTGTCAAAATTTTGAGGACTTCCTTCTGATCCCATATTGTTATCATAATTTTTAACCAGAATGGAATTAATCCCACCTTCAAATCCAAATCGCCATGCCATTTCAACTTTATCCCAGTGTTCTGTATAATTAAGATGGGTTCGCAATGCAAAATTTTGTTCAAATCTATTTTCAAAATTGGTAATAAAAGGATTTTCAAAATCAACATATGAACCTTGCAACATCATGAAATGTGAAAGTTTCGGACTAAGTTCCAGCTGATGAGAAATTCCTGCAAGAATCATTTTATTTCTTATTCCCGCATTTTGCTCACTGGCACCAGGGATTGTAGTGGTCGCTGGTCTTGACTGTTTCCTATCCACCTGCATTTGTTCTAATGTAAGGCCACCAGGTGTTTGATAATCAAGATCAGAAAATAAAAGCATGGTATTCAATGATGCTTTTTTAGTATATTGAAATCTGTCTTTTAAAAAAATCTGTTTCCTCTCTACAGCAGATTGTTTTCGATAAGAATCCGTTCTGTAATAATTCTGAAAAATTTCAAAAAAATGCTTTCCCAATTGCTTTGAAAGGTCAAAGCTTTGGTTAAATGCCCCATAACTACCGACAGAAAGATGAGCAGATAAATTTTCTGAAGATCTTGTCTGAAGAAGAAGTGTCCCACCAGTTGCAGCCCCATAATCACCTCCTTCCGGCCCCTTATATATTTCTATCCTATCGATCAATTCAGGGGAGATGAGATTAAAATAGGTATTTCCCGAAGCATCAGACAGGATAAAGTCATCCAGGTATACTTTAATATTTCTTACCCCAAAAGGTGATCTTAGCGTGCTTCCACGCACCGAAATCCTGTAACTTCCAGGAGAACGTTCTTCTATTCTTGCTCCAGCGATCTGATTAATGGATTCAAGCATTCTCTCTGGTGTGTTCTGACGGAGAAGCACTCCTGAAATTACAGAAACAGATTTTGTAGAGGTAATATAAGTAGTTGGCTTTTTATATGCATCAATTTTCACTTCTGAGATCAGTTCAGCAGAATCTCTTTTTTGTGAAGAGAAAAATGGGCAAGCAATGATAAAGAGTAAAAAGCAGATCCTCACCATACTACAAAACTAGCAAATGATTCTTTAAACTGTTTCCTCTTTTGAGTTTTTTTCAGCTAACATCCATGGAACAATAAAATAAAATGCAATGGCAATTAGAGTTGCGAGAGCTCCGGTACCTATCCATAGTACTGTAAATCCAAATTTCTCAGCAATTAAAGTTCCTACGTAAGGAGTTACAATAAACGCAATGGAAAAAGACATTCCATTTAATCCCATATAAGCTCCTTTATTATTGGCTCCTGATCTTAAGGCAGTAATAGTAGACATAAAAGGAAGTGTCCATATCTCGCCAATACATAAGATGGTCATTGAAATAAGCAATGTTATGATACTATAATCAAACGCCATCATTGCATATGAAAAACCACATAAGAAAGTTCCTAAAAGCATCGTAACACCTAATTTAAAATACTTTTCAGCAATTTGTACAAATGACATTTCCAGCAATACAATCAGAAAACCGCTGTACCCTAATAAATAACCGATATGCTCCTGGCTAAGATGTGCCGTGTCTTTATAGAAAATAGTCAGTGTACTGAATAACTGAAAAAAACATATGGCAAACAGCATACAAAAGAAACAGTATATCAAGAATTTTCCATCCCGATAAGGTGACCCTTCTTTGGCAATAGCAATAGTTTCTTTTACTTTTTTAGCTTTCCTAGTTGCTAATTTATCTCGTTTTCTAAAAAATACAACATAGGTTATTCCTGCTATAAGTGCTCCCAAAGCATTGCTATAAAATAGAAACTCATAAGAAATAGCAGATAAAATACCTCCTAAAGCCGGACCTATTGAAAATCCTAAATTCACGGCCATTCTATTCAACGAAAAGGCCCTGGTGATATTTTCAGGTCTCGCATATTTAGTGATCGCTACTGAATTGGCAGGACGGAAAGTCTCACTTACAATACTCTGTGCCAAAATAATTCCCGCTAACCCTACTTCTGTTGTAAAGAGAGGAATCATACAAAATAAAGGAACACTGAGTAGCAAGCTTAAACTCTGAACTTTATACTCACCGATCTTATCGGTAATCATCCCTCCAAGCCATGAACCTATTACAGAACCAATTCCAAAAAAGCTCAGGACTATTCCTGAATTTTCAATACTGAAATTCAAATGAGCAGTCATATATACTCCCAAAAAAGGAAGTACCATAGAGCCGGCACGGTTGATAAGCATTACCAATGCCAACATCCAGCTTTCTTTAGAAAGCCCTTTAAAGGAGCTTGTATAGATACTTAATAATTTCACGGATTTTGTTTGGGGAAAAATTAGAAGACACAAAATTAGGTAAATTAAGCCAGAGCATAAACGTAAAATCCTAATTTTTATGAAGAAATAAAAAACAAAGTGAAAATGATAAAAAAACAAGTATTATTTTAACTCATTGCCTTATTTCAATTTTATAAAATTCGTAAATTGCAGTTAAAGCAAGATTCATTATACAAATCTTTAGGATCTAACTAAATTAAATCAACTCAATATTAGAATGATAACTTACGAAAATTTACAGGATACCTTATCATTTTATAGTATAGATTGTCATAAATCCTATTATATTTCTTCCGGAAAAACAATTTTTGAGTTTCCCGACACTCCTTTCAGGATGGATTATTATGCCATCTGCATTTGCACTGGTGGTGAAATAGATCTTGAAATAGACAGTAATCAATATCATCTGGGAATTAACAGCTGTCTTATTTCAGCGCCTTCTACTATTGTCAGGTTTATGAATACCCATAAGGACTTCACCATGAAGTTGTTATTTTTTGATAAGAATTTTTTACTCAAAAACATCTCAGATCCTTTTATCATTGAGAAAATGAATTTATTTCACAACAATTCTTATAGTCTTTTAAAAACAAACAATAAAAATGCATCTATACTAATAGACTTAATGGGATATATGGAAAAAAAAGCAGAGCAAAAAGGAAAATATTCTGAAGAAATTATCAGAACTACCATTTTTAATCTGCTATTGGAAGTTGCCGAAATACTCAACAATGCGGACGATAACCTTGAAGAAAAAGAAGAAGGAAAGACCGATCTATATCTTAGGTTTTGCAAATTAGTCCGTGAAAACATCCACCACTACAGAACAGTGCAGCTTTATGCTGATCATCTTTTTGTTTCAAGTAAATATCTTATAGAGATCGTAAAAAAGGCAACCGGAAAAACACCTCATGAAGTGATAGATGAAGCATTATTAAAGGAAGCATATGTTTTACTTGGAACTCCTGAGATAACGATATCAGAGATATCCTTTCAGCTTCAGTTCAATTCTTCGTCAGCCTTTGGCCGTTTTTTCAAAAAACAGACTTCTCTTTCCCCTTCTGAATATCGGAAAAAAAAATTCAGCCTTAAGAATTAGGGGATATTAATTCTGACATTAGGGACATATTGCCCCTCTAGAATAGATGTACCTTTATTCTGTTAATAAAAAAACAATATAAAATGAGTACGATCAATTCTAAATTCGACAAAGTTTTAAAAGCTTCAAATGAGTATGGAAAAGTAAATCACGAACCAGATTCAAGCAAGGAAGTTCAAATTAACACCCCCGGAAAGACAATGCCTTTTTCCGATCAGATTGGAAACTATCAACGTAATAAAGGTATTCCTACCCAATCCTACGAAAACAGTAAAATCTATATTGTAGGAAGTGGTATTGCAGGAATGGCTACAGCCTATTACTTTATCCGTGACGGACATGTTCCCGGAAAAAATATAATTTTCTTAGATCAATTGCATATAGATGGAGGTTCATTGGATGGTGCGGGAAATCCAGAGGATGGATATATTATTCGTGGTGGTCGTGAGATGGATATGACTTACGAAAATCTTTGGGATCTTTTCCAGGATATTCCTGCTGTAGAACTACCCGCTCCTTATACTGTTTTAGATGAATACCGTCTTGTAAATGATAATGATCCTAATTATTCCAAAGCAAGATTAATTCATAATCAGGGACAGATACAGGATTTCAGTAAATTCGGATTGGAAAAAAAAGATCAGCTTGCTATTATAAAGCTTTTATTAAAGAAAAAAGAAGAGCTTGATGATCTATCAATTGAGGATTATTTCAGTGAATCGTTTTTAAACAGCAATTTCTGGTTTTTCTGGCGGTCTATGTTTGCTTTTGAAAACTGGCACAGTTTATTGGAATTAAAACTTTATATGCACAAATTTCTACATGCCATAGATGGTATGAAAGACTTCTCATGTTTAGTGTTTCCGAAGTATAATCAGTATGACACCTTCGTAACTCCATTAAGAAAATTCCTTACTGAAAAAGGGGTACAAATCCAATTAAATACACTGGTTAAAGATTTGGATATCCACATTAATACCGAAGGAAAAGTAGTTGAAGGTATTCTTACAGAGCAGGATGGTAAGGAAGTAAAAATCCCTGTGGGTAAAGATGATTATGTGATCGTAACAACAGGATCTATGACCGAAAGCACTTTCTATGGAGATAACAAAAAAGCTCCAATTATCAATATCGATAATAGTACAAGCGGACAAAGTGCCGGATGGATGCTATGGAAAAACCTCGCTGCAAAATCAGAAGTATTTGGAAAACCTGAAAAATTCTGTAGTAATATTGAAAAATCTGCCTGGGAATCTGCAACGCTTACCTGTAAACCTTCGGCTTTTGTTGATAAATTAAAAGAACTATCCGTTAATGATCCCTATTCAGGAAGAACAGTTACGGGAGGCATCATTACCATTACAGATTCTAACTGGGTGATGAGTTTTACCTGCAACAGACAGCCCCATTTTCCAACCCAACCTGACGATGTCCTTGTTCTTTGGGTATATTCATTACTAATGGATAAACAGGGTAATTATGTAAAGAAAACGATGCCTGAATGTACAGGGGATGAAATTTTAGCTGAACTATGTTATCATCTTGGAATTATTGATCAGCTGGACAATGTCATTGAAAACACAATCGTTCGATCTTCATTTATGCCTTATATCACTTCGATGTTTATGCCGAGAGCAAAAGGTGACCGTCCAAGAGTCGTTCCAGAAGGCTGTAAAAATTTAGCTTTGGTGGGACAATTTGTAGAAACCAATAATGATGTGGTATTTACTATGGAGAGCTCTATAAGGACTGGAAGATTAGCGGTCTATAATTTACTCAACCTGAATAAACAGGTTCCGGATATAAATCCTTTGCAATATGACATCCGTCATCTTCTAAAAGCAACCCAAGCCTTAAATGACTATCAACCGTTCCTTGGTGAGGGAATTCTAAGAAGAATATTAAAAGGAACTTATTTTGAACATATCCTGGTCAATAATCCGGTAGAAAAAGAAGAGCATGAATCCTTTTTTATGGAGCAAATCAATAAATTCCAGGACTGGATTAAAGGTATAAAAAGTTAAAATAAATTTTATGAAAACCGGACGTACCATTGTTCGGTTTTTAATTCTTACTAATATGGTTTATTAAATTTAAATTTTATGAATTTTAAAAATGTAACTGTTGCCGGTAGCGGTGTATTGGGATATCAAATAGCTTTTCAAGCAGCTTTTTATGGCTTCAATGTCACAGTTTATGATATCAGTGACGAAATCTTAGAAAAGGCAAAGACAAAATTCAATATACTTAGTGAAGCTTTTAAAAAAGATTTAAATGCCACTCAGAAGCAACTGAACGTGGCATTTAAAAACCTAAATTATACTTCTGATCTTTCGGCAGCATTAAAAAACGCTGATCTATTGATAGAAGCTGTTCCTGAAAACCTTAAGATCAAAATTGATTTTTACCAAAAGGTATCAAAAGTCGCTCCTGAAAAAACGGTATTTGCAACGAACTCTTCATCATTACTTCCCAGTAAGCTTGCAAAAAAAACAGGAAGACCAGAAAAGTTTATTGCATTACATTTCGCCAATGAAATCTGGAAACATAATACCGGAGAGGTAATGAAACATCCTGAAACATCAGCAGAGGTTTTTAATGCTGTCATTGACTTTGCCAAAGCAATTGGAATGGTTACACTTCCTATCCATAAAGAACAGCCTGGATATATCGTCAATTCGTTATTAATGCCTTTACTAAGTTCTGCATTAGAGTTGTGGGTGAACAAGATATCAGATATTAAAACCATTGATAAAACATGGATGGTAGCAACTGGAGCACCAATGGGTCCTTTTGGAATAATGGATGTAGTTGGTATTACTACAGTTTATAACATCAATAAAATAGCAGCAGATTCCACAAAATCTTCTATTAAAATTAAAATTTCAAAGAAATTAAAGAAGGAGTACGTGGATAAAGGGAAATTAGGTATTGTTTCTGGAAAGGGGTTTTATGCTTACCCTGATCCGGCATTTGAAAAGAAAAATTTCCTGAAGTAATGTCATTTATTTTCTAAGCCTAAATAAAACATGTAAAAATAAAAACAGGACCTAAAAAATAGATCCTGTTTTATTTTATATTGGAATGATCCTACTCTGGTTTGTAAGAATCTTTCAATGTTACCGTACGGTTAAATACCAAATTAGATTCTGTAGAATCCTGATCTTTCGTGAAGTATCCAATTCTTTGGAACTGAAGTGGTTCACCTACTGCTACATCTTTCAGACTTGGTTCAGCAAATCCTTGAATTGTTGACACAGATTCAGGATTGATGAAGTTTAAGAAATCAACATCTTTCTCAGCATCAGGCTGTTCTACAGTAAATAACTGATCATAAATTTTTACTTCTACAGGAATTGCATGTTTTGCTGATACCCAGTGCAGCGTACCTTTTACTTTTCTTAAGCTCTCTTCTGTTCCACTTCCAGACTTACTCTTCTCATCGTAAGTAGCGTAAATAGTTGTGATCTCTCCGTTCTCATCTTTCTCCACTCTTTCAGCTTTGATAATATACGCGGATTTTAAACGAACTTCACCTCCTAACTTTAATCTGAAGAACTTATTGTTTGCCTCTTCCTTAAAATCTTCACGTTCAATATATAATTCTCTTGAAAAAGGGACTTCTCTTGTTCCTGCATTTTCCTGTTCAGGATTATTTTCAGTTTCCAACCATTCTTCCTGTCCTTCAGGGTAGTTTTCGATCACTAATTTTACAGGATCTACCACAGCCATCACACGTTTAGCTACTTTATTCAGGTCTTCACGAACACAGAAATCCAATAACTGAATTTCAATCAGATTTTCTCTTTTTGCTACCCCAACTTTATCAATAAAGTTTCTGATAGAAGCTGGTGTAAATCCTTTTCTACGCATTCCTGAAATAGTAGGCATCCTAGGATCATCCCAGCCTGTTACCACCTTCTCAGCAACTAACCTTTGCAGTTTTCTTTTAGAAGTAATCATGTACGTAACATTCATCCTTGCAAATTCTCTCTGTTTTGGCGCTACTTTAGGCTCTTCATATACCTGATCTAAATACCAGTTGTAAAGTGGTCTGTGGTTTTCAAATTCCAAAGAACACAATGAGTGAGATACCTGCTCCAAATAATCCGATTCTCCATGCGCCCAGTCATACATTGGATAGATTTTCCATTGTGTCCCTGTTCTGTGGTGAGGTCTTTTCAATATTCTGTACATCACAGGATCACGCATATTCATATTTGGCGAGATCATATCAATCTTAGCACGAAGAGACATCGTACCTTCTTCAAATTCTCCATTTTTCATTCTTTCGAATAAATCAATAGATTCTTCTACAGGACGATTTCTGAATGGAGATTCAACTCCTGGCTCTGCAGGGTTTTTTCTCTGTTCTGTAATTACTTCTGATGGTTGCTCATCTACATAAGCTTTCCCTTCTTTAATAAGTCTAACAGCCCAATCATAAAGCTGCTGGAAGTAGTCGGATGCATACAATTCTTTATCCCATTTGAAACCTAGCCATTCTACATCTTTTTTGATGGAATCCACAAATTCCTGCTCTTCTTTTTCAGGATTTGTATCATCGAAACGAAGGTTTACGGGAGCATTGTATTTTTCACCCAACCCAAAATTGATGCAGATCGCTTTTGTGTGCCCTACATGCAGATACCCATTAGGTTCAGGGGGAAAACGGAAACGGATTTGATCTTTATTCAAACCGTTTACCAAATCATCTTCTATAATTTGCTCAATAAAATTGAGTGATTTTTTTTCTTCTTCCATTAAATTAACTTTATAAAGCTCGTGGACTTTGTGCAAATTTAGCGAAAATTTAGGGTTTATGAAAGTAATGAATGAAAACTACAATGAACTATTATCCAATAATTTTTCCGAAATTTATAAAGTTAAAAACCACTCACAAAATCATTCATTATGGCCGTTTATATATTAAGTAATCGGAAGATCATTCGTCATAAAAACGAAACCATTGATTCATTTTCCAATGACGAGTACTCTATCCCTAATTTCAGAATTGCAAAATGTGATTTCGATAATTATACAGAACCTACTGCTCAGGCAAAAAAGAAAAAAGATTATACCAACAGGAATATTTTAAATTATCAGCTTTTCTCGGAACCGGAAAAGCAAGGATACGAAGATGTTCTTGAAGTATTATTAAGTGAGAAAAAGATAAAAAAATCAAAGCTCACTGCCAACAACCTTGGGGGAACGCAAAGGTTGTTTTATGAATTATATAAAAACATGTCCTCTACAAAGTCCAGAAGTGATGTGTTAATATTTATTCATGGCTATGCCTATGATTTTGATGATGAATTAGAAGCCATCATCGATCTGAAAAAGCTATTTATTGATAGCCCTGAATCTCCTGTTGAGCATATTCTATTCGTTAGCTGGCCGGCTTCAAGCAGTATTGTTCCTCTAACATATTTTGATGATAAGGCTTCAAGTATCAATTCAGGAACCTCTTTAATGAGGCTGTTCTATTTCTATACCCAGTTCTTAAAAGATATTTTTTCCAACCGGGATCTTGCTCCCTGTAATCAGAGAATACATCTGATGGCACATTCTCTGGGAAACAGAGTACTCCAAAGTATGCTCTATAGCTTAAAAAGTGAAAATATTCTAAGAGTTATTGATCAGGTATTATTGCTAAACGCCGATGTAACTTACAAAGTTTTCGAAGACTCTGAAGATTCTTTTAATAAACTTCCCTTACTTGCCAACCGGATTTCAATTTATTTAAACCGAAAAGACGCAGTCCTCGGTATTTCACAATTCACAAAAATATTCTTACGCCAAGGCTGGGAAAACATGGTCCAAGTGATATTCAGAAATTTAAGGATATTGTTTCTATCATCGACTGTACTTTTATTGAAAATGATTTGAAGAATGGTCTGAAATTTGAACTTGGAAATCATTGGGGATACCTATCCAGCTCGCAGGTTCAAAATGATATTTTCCAAACTTTAAATGGAACCGACAGCAACCTCATTACCAATAGAATAAGCAATAATGAAAACACCTTCATCATTGTCTCAAAATGATTAATTAATTTAGAGTTAACAATAAAATAATGTGTTAATATTTGTAAAAAGCCCGAAATGGCATGAAGATTGCATATTTCTTAGACTAGAGAATTAATTAAAATTTCCGGCAATGAAAAAGTTTAAAGAAAAGTTTTCTATTTTATTAGAAAACATTAAAAAAACGATTTTCATAAATGATGAGATTTAGTTAGATGCCTTCAAACAGGAAACCTTAACACATTTCCATGTTTAGATCATGCTTTAAAAAGCAAGCGTTCCCCAGTTAGTTTCATATGGTTGACAAAATTATTAGTAAATAAGCCTCCAGTGCCAAGGCCTTGAGGCAATTTACTATGTTTTGTAAATGTATATTGTGCAATCGCATTTAACCCGATATTACTTTCCAAAGCTGAAGTTATCCACCATCCTATTTTTTGTTCTTCTGCGAGATTAATCCACTCATCAGATCCTGAAAAACCTCCGATTAATGAGGGTTTTAGAATAATGTATTGTGGCCTGATGGCTTCTAAGAGTTTTTTCTTTTCATCATTTTCAGTTACCCCAATTAATTCTTCGTCCAAAGCAATGGGTGTTGGAGTTTCCGCACATAATGCAGCCATATCGGTCCAGTTTCCGGCTTTAATAGGCTGTTCTATAGAATGAATATGCAAATCGGAAAGTTGCTTTAAGACCATTCTTGCTTCTTCTGTATTAAATCCACCATTAGCATCAACACGCAACTCTAATGCATCTTTCGGAAATTTTTCTCTTAACTTTTGAAGAACTGTATGTTCAGATTTCCAATCAACACCAATTTTTAACTTAATACAATGAAAGCCATTTTCAAGTTTCTCCTGAATCTGTTCTTCCATATAACTAACATCTCCCATCCAGATCAATCCATTGATAATAATGGGAATCTGTCCTCTTGTAAATTCACTTGGAAAATAAAGGTGATCACCATTATGCAAATTGAGAATGGCCTGTTCGTATCCAATCCAAATGGATGGAAATTCTTTTAACTGTTCTTTTAAAAACTGGGAATCCTGATCGATATTTTCACAAAGCCACTTCAATTTTTCTTCATAATCAGGTCTATCGTCAAAGCTTAATCCTCTGAAAACAGCACACTCTCCTACTCCCTTTTGCTCACCTTCTGAAACTTCAAGAATAAAGGTCTCTTTTTCATGCAAAACGCCACGAGATGTTCCACTCGGGCGTTTGAATTCTAATAAATATCTAGAATATTTAGCTATCATTTATTTTACACTATCTATTCGCATAAATTCCTCGGCCTTCTCTACCATATCAACGCTTCCACAGAAAAATGGAATTCTTTGGTGAAGTTCAGTAGGTTCAACTTCCAAAATTCTTCTGAATCCGTCTGTCGCTTTTCCTCCTGCCTGTTCTGCAAGGAATGCCATAGGATTACATTCGTACAATAATCTCAACTTACCATTAGGTGATTGAGAGTAGGATGGATAAATATAAATTCCTCCTTTTAGCATATTCCTATGAAAATCAGCCACGAGAGAACCAATATATCGGGATGTATAAGGACGATCGCCTTCTTCCATCTGGCAATATTTCAGATAATTTTTAACTCCTTGAGGGAATTTAATATAGTTCCCTTCATTAATGGAATAAATCTTTCCGGTTGCCGGAAATTTCATATTTGGATGCGAAAGATAATAGGTGCCTAAAGAAGGATCTAAGGTGAAGCCGTTCACTCCATTTCCTGTGGTGTAAACAATCATGGTGGAAGAACCATAGATCACATATCCTGCTGCGATCTGATTTACTCCTTTCTGTAAGAAGTCTTCTAACTGAACCGGAGTTCCAGGTTCTGATACCCTTCTGTAAATTGAGAAAATAGTTCCTACCGAAACATTAACATCAATATTTGATGAACCATCAAGAGGATCAATTAAAACTACATATTTACTAAGATGCCCGTTTCCAACACATTTAATATCTATAAAATCATCGTTCTCTTCCGAAGCAATTCCACAAACTACCTCTCTTTGCGATAATGCAGTGATAAATATTTCATTGGCAAGCACATCTAATTTCTGCTGCTCTTCACCCTGAATATTCTCATTACCGGCTTTTCCGATAATATCTGCAATTCCAGCTTTATTTACTTCTCTGTTTACCACTTTTGAAGCCAATCTTATAGCACTTAGAAGTCGGGAAAGTTCCCCCGTAGAATATTGAAAATCTTCTTGTTTATCTATAATAAATTCTCCTAAAGTCTGCAACGATTGATCTGACATATTTTACTATTTACGATTTCTCCAAATTTCGTAAAATTTATCGCAATCTAAAAAAAATTCTTTTAAAAGATCTTAAACACTGTATATCAATGTTATATAGTGTTATTTTATCATTATCCTTCTCTATCTTCTCAATAATCTGTTCCCGTTTTTCATTGCAAAGAAATTTCATCAATTATCATCATTTTTAGTCATATAACTCGATTACATAGAAATAAAACTACATAATAGAGGTTGATATTAAAGAAAACCCAATAAAATCATCCATTTATCATAAAAATCTTTATCTCATCCTACCACTCAGGTATTTCATATCTCATTGTAAATTTATAATTTTGACGTCCGTAAAAAACTCAACTATTATTTATCTAACAATTTTATTTTTAATAATTTAATGAAAATTTTCAAGTTTGGTGGAGCATCTGTAAAAGATGCTGAAAGTGTAAAAAATGTGTCAATGGTTTTAAAAAGCCAAGGATTTGCCAAATGCTTGCTGGTAATTTCAGCAATGGGCAAAACGACTAATGAGTTGGAAAAGGTTGTAGAACTTTATTTCAAGAAGGAAAACTATCAAACTGAAATTAAGATTATTAAACAGAAGCATATCGAGATTGCTCAGGGTCTTTTCCAAGAAAACCACCCAGTATTTTCGGAAATTAATTTGTTTTTTGATGATCTTGATTCTTTTTTAAGAAGAAATAAATCTCCAAATTATAATTTTGTTTACGATCAGGTAGTAAGTTGTGGAGAAATGATTTCTACAAAAATTTTGAGTGAATATCTTAATGAGATACAGTTTACTAATCAATGGCTGGATGCAAGAGATTATATAAAAACTGATAATTCTTATAGAGATGGTAATGTAGACTGGAAAAAAACAGAAGAGTTTATCTCTACTTTAAATTCTGAGATCTGTTATGTAACACAAGGTTTTATCGGCTCTGACGATAATAATTTTACAGTTACTTTAGGAAGAGAGGGTTCTGATTACTCTGCTGCCATTTTCGCTTACTGCACCAATGCGGAAGCAATGACGATATGGAAAGATGTTCCCGGGGTAATGACGGGGGATCCCAGAAAATTCAAGGATGTTACCCTTCTTTCTAATATCTCTTATGAGGAAGCTATTGAAATGGCTTATTATGGAGCAAGTGTTATTCACCCAAAAACCTTACAGCCTTTACAACAAAAAAGCATTCCTTTTTATGTAAAATCTTTTGTAGACCCTACAAAGGGAGGAACGAAAGTAGGAGCTTCAGAAAAAAATCAACATGAAGAATCTTATATTTTAAAAGAGAACCAGAATCTTTTAAAAATATCTACAAGAAATTTTTCATTTATTGCTGAAGATCATATGAGTGAAATTTTTAGTCTTTTATCAAGACATAAAATTAAAGTTTCATTGATGCAGAATTCTGCAATTTCACTAGCTTTATGTTTGGAAGATAAATTCAATACTATTGATGAGCTGAACGAAGAATTACAAAAAGGTTTTAAAACTGAGGTAGTTAAGAATGTATCTCTATTCACCGTAAGAAATGCGAAGATGGATAACATTGATAAATTTTACCAGGAAAAAAGTGTATTATTGGAACAAATTTCCAAGAGTACGCTTCAAATGGTAACACTATAAATATAATTGCGACTAAACACATATGAGCTTAATTTCGAAAAATGATTTAATCCAAGCTTCCGGCTTAAGTAAAATAGGATTTCTAAAGAATCCTGTAGCATCTGCTATCATGAGCGTTGCTAAAATAAATGAAGTCAACAGATTATATGATAAACTAAAAGACAAGGAAGGTAAAGACTTTTTCGATTCATTTGTAAGGGAGAGAAACTTAAGCTATATCGCATTTGAAGAAGATTTAGCTAAGATCCCAAAGACAGGACCATTTATCCTGGTTTCCAATCATCCGCTTGGGGCAATTGATGGAATCTTAATGTGTAAAATATTATTAGAAGTACGTCCTGATTTTAAAGTAATGGGTAATTTTCTATTAGAGAAAATAAAACCTATGGAACCTTATGTAATTTCTGTAAATCCTTTTGAAAACAGAAAGGGAGCTTACAGCAGTTCTTCAGGAATGCGTGAGACTTTAAAACACATTGAAAATGGAGGTTGTGTTGGCATTTTCCCAGCAGGGGAAGTTTCAAACAAAAACAATGCTTATAGTGAGATCTTAGACAGGGAATGGGAAAAACCAGCTTTAAAATTGATTAAAATGGCAAAAGTACCGGTTGTTCCGATGTACTTCCATGCCAAAAACAGCACATTATTTTATCAGGTGGCAAAACTGCATGCGAGTTTGCAAACATTAATGTTACCATCTGAAATGATGAATGACAGAGAAAAACCCATCCGTGTAAGAATAGGTAAACCCATTGCTGTAAAAGCCATGGATGAGATGGAAAATATTGAGGAGCTAGGTGAATTTTTAAAACGTAAGGTGTATATGATGAAATCTTACTATGAAAAAAGGAAGTCACTTGCCCAGGTTATAAATCTTCAAAATCTATCTTTAAAATTCCCTTTACTTAAGGAGGAAAATATTGTACAAAATATCATTGATGAAACGCCTAAAGAAAATATTCTAAATGATATTAGTAAGCTGAGAGGTACTGATAAAATGCTTTTCAGTAATGGCAATTATGAAATCTATTTCACTACATATGAGGAGATCCCTTCTGTAATGAGGGAAATAGGCAGACAGAGAGAGCTTACTTTCCGCGCCGTGGGAGAAGGGAGTAATTTACCTTTTGATCTCGACGAATATGATAAGCATTACCACCATCTTTTCCTTTGGGACAGTACTGCAGAAATGCTGGTTGGAGCCTATCGTATGGCCTTAGGTAAAGATGTTATGAAAAAATATGGCATTAAAGGATTTTATACCAGTTCACTTTTTGAATTCGAACAGGATATCCATCCTTTCTTCAAAAAAGTGATTGAAATGGGAAGAGCGTACATCTGTCAGGAATATCAGCAAAAACCGCTTCCACTCTTTTTATTATGGCGTGGAATCGTTCATGTGTGCTTGAGAAACCCTGATCATAAGTTCCTTATGGGTGGAGTAAGTATTTCGAATAAGTTTTCAGAGTTTTCAAAATCTTTGATGATCGAATTCATGCGTTCAAATTATTATGATGGTGCAGTTGCCCAATATATTACGCCCAGAAATGAATATAAAGTGAAGCTTAGAGATCGTGACAAAAATATCTTTTTTGAGGAAATGGAATCTGATCTTAATAAGCTGGATAAAATCATTGATGATCTTGAACCGGAGTTAAGACTGCCTGTTTTGATCAAAAAATACATCAAGCAAAATGCAAAAGTAATTGCATTTAATGTAGATCCTAATTTTAATGATGCAATAGATGGACTTATGTATATCCGAATCAGTGATCTTCCGGAAAGTACGATTAAGCCTGTATTAGAAGAAATGAGTGAGCAAATCAGAAAGGAACAGGAAAATAATCCAGCTGAGAATCAGTAGGTTTTTATTTAAACTATAAAAAAATTCTATTAATACTTGCTTCATATACCAAAACTTACTACTTTTGCATCACTTTAAAACAACGAAGTAAGACAAACAAAAATATAATGGTTTCTTAGCTCAGTTGGTAGAGCAATGGATTGAAAATCCATGTGTCCCTGGTTCGATTCCTGGAGAAACCACAAACCACCTTTTTAAGGTGGTTTTTGTTTTATATACAACCCACCATCTTATACTCTACCCTTTTTTTTATTGAAACAATATGAATTCACTTATAATTTAATCAACAATGTGAGAATTAATTTTTTATTCTATAGATAAAAAATTAAATTAGTGCTGTAAATCCAATCACAAATAAATTATGAGACTAAAACTATTGACAGAGATCTTTTTAGGTATTGCTTTTCTTGTTTTTCAGTCGTGTGCAGAAAATAATAGCATAGCCACGGAAGACACCATTTCTAAACAAAATAAAGCATCTTCTTTAATAAACAATCCACCATTCAGTGTTCCGGTAGCTGGAAATTCATTTCTGACCGTAAAGCCTTCCGGAGCCAATGAGGTAATCACATCTGCCAAATTAGCCAACTGGACCAATCCCCATACGGTTATTAGTACTTATTTCAGACTAAGCAATACTGGAACGTTAAATATCGGATTAAAGGCTTCAGTCCCTTCCGGTAGTAGCATAGTTAAAGTAACGATTGGTAATGAATCTAAGAACATTACATTAACAGGATTGGCTTATACCAATTATACTGTGGGAGATTTTACCATTTCTAACCCGGGTTATGTAAAAGTTGATCTTCAAGGGGTATCTAAAACAGGAGGTTACTTTGCGGACCTCACCGATATTTTAGTTAGTGGATCCGCAGCCACAGGAATTCATATTTTCAGTAATGATCCCTCATATTATTACTGGGCTCGTAGAGGGCCTTCCTGTCACTTGAATTACACGATCCCAACAAATACCAATGTAAGTTATTATTATAACGAAGTGACAATTCCCATTGGTGAAGATAAGATCGGCTCTTATTTTATGGCAAACGGCTTCAAAGAGGGCTACTTTGGGATGCAGGTTAATTCTGCCACTGAAAGAAGGATTTTATTCTCTGTATGGAGCCCATTTGAAACAGACGATCCCAATAATATCCCACCCGATCACAAGATTGTGTTAAACAGAGCAGGTAGTGGAGTTACTATTGGAGAATTTGGTAATGAAGGCTCAGGAGGACAGAGTTATTATAAATATAATTGGACAGCTGGACAGACCTATAAATTCTTATTAAAAGGTGAACCTGATGGAAATGGAAAAACGGATTATACAGCATGGTTCCTCTCTCCAGAAACCACTTCCTGGAAACTCATTGCCAGCTGGAAGAGGCCACAAACCAGCACTTATCTTAAAGGATTCTACAGTTTCGTAGAAAATTTTGAACCTGAGAATGGATATCAGGGAAGAAAGGTAGAATTTAAAAATCAGTGGGTAAGAACCTCTTCTGGAAACTGGATGGCAATTTCAGGAGCGAGATTCAGTGTGGATAATACTTATAATGCAGAGCAAAGGATAGATGCTATGGGTGGAATAAATGGTAATGCATTCTTTTTACAAAATGGAGGATTCTTTAATACTGTTGTAAACCCAGGAACTCAGTTTTCGGTTACAGCACCAACACAAGCTCCCAATATAGATTTTTCAAATCTTCCATAAAACATTCATATAAGAGATATAACCTGCTATTACCATTTGGGAAAAATAATAGCAGGCTTTTATTTTTATACATTTTTTTAATTTTTATTGCATGATATAGTAAAAATTACTATTTTTGCACCCACTTTAAACAACGAAGTAAGCCAAACAAACATATTGGTTTCTTAGCTCAGTTGGTAGAGCAATGGATTGAAAATCCATGTGTCCCTGGTTCGATTCCTGGAGAAACCACAAAACCACCTAATTAGGTGGTTTTTTGTTTTATTTTAATTGAACAGTTAGTTTAAGATACACTACTGAATTCTTAAATATCATTCATCTCTCTATAGCAATTTATTATTGGTTACAAATGCCAATGCTTCTGAGATATTAGTTACCTGCATTTTTTCAAATAATTTCCTGCGATGAAATTTTATGGTATCAGGAGAAACAAAAATTTTCTCTGCTATTTTATTAATGGTGTAACCTTGTGCGTGATATCGTAAAACATCCAGTTCCCTTTCCGTTAATTTTATTTTTTTCTCGTTTCTCCATACCCCTTCCTTAGTATCATATCTCCAATAATCATTCGTACCTTGTTTAGAAATGGTAATATTTCCGGAATTGGTATTTGTGGAAAGGGAAACTACACCCATCGCTTTCCATATCTTCCCTTCTTCTGTAAGAAAAAGTGGAGTCAATTTCTGATTTACTAAAAAAGCCTTATTATTATTCAACAAGTGAATATCATAAGAAAGCGTATAGTATTTTCTCTCATCAGCCGGAATCTTTTCATAGAACTCAAATCCTATCTGGTTAACTTTTGATAATAAATCTGCATCACTTTTCTGTACATACTTAAAATAAAAATCATATCCCATATTCTTGACTTCTTCGGCAGTATTCCCACAAAGGAATAATGGATTTTCGGAAACATATTCAAAATTCCTTTTTTGATAGTCAATAATATATACACTCATATAAATTGCCCTGGAAAATGCATCTGTCACTTCCAGATAATTACTCGATTGTGAAGTTTCTTCACGCAAGACCCCCTTGACTTTAGTTTCAGAGAAAAAAAAGTCATTAAAAATTTCACTCATAAATTTAAGTTTGGTTATAGTTTTTTCATGATTAATTTAATTTAAATGATAATTCTACACTAAAGTGTAGCATTCAGTTAAATCAATCCATATAAATTTATGAAAAATAATTCCCATGAGCAAGACATCTTTACATAAATCAATTCACAATTATTTGAAATTAAAATTGACTGTAACTACTGACAATATTATATGTTCTTATAGTCCGAAAATAAATACATTTCACTGTGAAGAGTATTATACGTACAAAACAGTATAAAATGAAAAACACTATTCTTTTTTATACAATGAAAATAATCTAGCAATCTTTTTAAGATACACACCAGTCTTCTCTTTCATTTTTACTAAAAAAAAATAAAATGAGATAGATGTTAAAAATATTTTCTTGCAAGAAGAGACCGACGAAGGGGCTAATGTCTATAAACTTTGAACCATAAAAATCATTTTAAAAATTTATTATCATGAAAAAAGCAAAATTTAACGCAAAAGAGTTCTTAAAGGTAAAAACTCTTTCTCCACTTGAGCAAAATCAATTAAGAGGAGGATTCGGTGAAGCAGCTGACGCAGCTGACAACGTAGTAGTAGTACGTGTAGTACGTGTAGTACAACAAGTACAACGAGTTATCGGCTTGTAAAATGAATAATGTAATAGAGAAATTTATTTTCTCTATTACTTTTTTCCACCATTAATACATTTTAATATGAATAATAAAGAGTTTAATAAAGAGTTTTGGGAAAACTTTATTGCTACCAATAAAAACTTCACCCAAACCTGTGTAATCAAAGACGTCATTCCGGAAGATTTAATTAAAAAATTAAAAGACGCAGTGGTGGACGGCCTTGTTAATAGATTTAAAACAAAAGACCTCGATGGTTTCAGACTTTATTTTCCTTCTCAAGGGAAAGGTAAAGAAAATGCTGACTTCATTGATGAATTATATAAAAATCCACCTCTTGAAAATGAAGAAATCATTGAATACTGTAACAGAGTTTTCAAAGAAAAATTTGGATTGATCATCAATTTTCTGGAGAGACATTCTAATTTCATATCCAAAGAATTACGATTAATCACTGAGCCTTTGCTTGAAATCATTGGCATTCCTGCAACAGGAGTAGATGTAACTGTATTTATAGGAAATTACGGATGGACACCTCTTGGAATTCATCAGGATCATAAAGGAGAAAATGTTTTACATTTCCATTTAGGCCCTGGTGATAAAACAATGTATATCTGGGATCAGGAAAAATACAAAGATCTTACAGGTACAAAACATAATAATTTTGAAATAGAGCCTTTATTGGAACATGCTGAAAAATATGATTTTGGAGCAGGAGATTTATTTTTCATGCCTTGGAACAAGTTTCATATAGGTAAAAGTGATGATCTTTCTGTAGGGGTAACTTTTTGGTTCAACAATCCATCAAAAGTAAAATTCTTTGATAGAATACTTAATACCTTCTACAGAGATTATATTGATATTAATAAGGATATCATTGAACCACAACACAATTTCCTGGAAAACAATGAGACATTCGATGAATTTTTGTCTATTTTGAAAATCGACGAAGAAATACTTAACGGATCCACAAGATCATTCTTCAAATATTTCTACGATGAGTTTAAGCATGGATTACTAAGTAATGCTGGTTGGCAGGCACCACCTCAATCGCGGGAAAAAGAAGACAGCTATAATATTGATGATTACGAATTCCTTCTTGAAAAGGAAATTTACACCAATAATCCTTTTAAAATGATCTACAAAATAGATGAAGCTAAAGATATGTTCTATCTATTTGTAAGAGGGTCAAAAATAGAAATGAGATATCATCCCGAGTTAATAAATATCGTTGATCACCTTAACAGCCATGAAAGCTGGAAAGTAAGTGATTTACTAAAAGATCTAGAAAAAGAATGGCCTGTGGAAGCAGGATTATACTTCCTTTCAATGATCTATGATAAAAAAGGAATTGAAATAATAGGAGAAACTCAAACTGTGAAACAAACTGAGGATATACTACTAGAAGAAAAATAATGAAATTTATCCCTCAACATGATAAAATGGACTGTGGCCCATCGTGCCTAGCTATGATAACTTCTTATTATGGCAAAGCATATGGGCTTCAGTACTTACGTGATACCTGCTTTATTTCCAGGGAAGGTGTTTCTATCCTGGGGATCAATAATGCTGCCGAAAAAATCGGTTTTAAAACAATAGCAACACAATTATCTATTGAGGATATAAAAGACGAATTTTTACCCTGCATTTTACATTGGAATCAAAATCACTTTGTTATTCTTCTAAGAATATCAAGATCTTTGTTCAGTAGAGAGAAAACATATACCATTGCCGATCCTGCACATGGAATCCTGAAACTTAAAGAAGAAGAGTTTAAAAAGTCATGGTTAAAAAACACAGATAAAGGAGTCGCTCTTTTACTGGAACCCACCGAGGCATTCTTCCAAAGAAAAAATGTACCTGACAAAAAAATATCTTTGCAGTACCTATCCAGTTATCTAGGTCCTCATAAGAAACAGTTTGCCTGGTTATTTTTCATTCTTTTAATGGGAACTTTAACAACTCTGGCCTTTCCTATTTTAACTCAAAAACTAATTGATGAGGGAGTAAGCAAGAAGAATTTAGGAATTATCACTTACATCCTTGTTGCTCAACTTGCCTTTTTTGCCGGCAATATAACATTAGGAATATTCCGGAACTGGATCATGCTATATGTTGGTAGTAAGCTCAATATCAAAATTATTTCTGATTTTCTAAAGAAGTTGATGAGTTTACCTATCAAATTCTTTGAAACAAAATTCATGGGTGACTTTAATCAGAGAATACAGGATCATGAAAAGATAGAGCTGTTTTTGACTTCCAACAGTCTGGTTACCATTTTTTCGATGATCACATTTTCGGTATTTTTTGTAGTCTTATGGACTTATGATTTCCGCATTCTAGCCACGTATTTTATTCTTACTGTACTTTCTATAGTATGGTCATTATACTGGCTGAAAAAATTAAAAGTTTTAGATTATTATCGCTTTCAGGAGAAAAGTGAAAATCAGGAATCCATTTATGAGATCATTAATGGAATATCCGAAATGAAACTTAATGAATTTGAAGATTATAAGCGTAACGAATGGGAGCAAATTCAGAAAAAGTTATTTACCGTTAATCTTAGAATTTTAAAGATTGATCAAATTCAGCTTTCAGGATTTGAATTTATTAACCAGCTGAAAAATATTATTGTGATGTTCTTATCAGCTTCTTTTGTAGTAAAAGGGCATATGACATTAGGTGCATTATTAAGTGTTTCCTACATTATAGGACAAATGAACCCCTTGGTAAGTCAGTTAATAACCTTCTTTCGTTCTTTACAGGAAGCTAAATTAAGCTTATCCCGACTCCATGAAGTTCAAAACCACCCTGAAGAAGAATCCGAACAACTTATAGGTCTTGATCATGAAAAATATGCTAAGAAAAATGGAATAGAACGAGGTATATATCTGAAAAACATGTCGTTTCAATACGAAGGACCACAATCCCCATATATATTAAAAGACATTAATCTTTTTATTCCTGAAGGAAAAGTTACAGCTATTGTTGGTGCAAGTGGAAGCGGAAAGACTACATTGATGAAAATATTGTTGAAATTCTATGAACCTGTTGAAGGGGAAATCTATTTTAATCATGCCAATCTAAAAGAAATATCACCACGTGATTTACGAAGAAACTGTGGTGTCGTAATGCAAGATGGTCATATCTTCTCAGATTCCATTGAAAGAAATATAGCAACAAGTGATGAAGTCATTAATGAAGATAAATTAAAAAGAGCTTTACAGATTGCAAACATCCAATCATTTGTAGACGACTTACCACTTGGTTTAAAAACTAAAATCGGAGCTTCAGGAAATGGCATTTCGGGGGGACAAAAGCAAAGGATCCTTATTGCAAGAGCGGTTTACAAAGAACCCCACTTTATTTTCTTTGATGAAGCAACCTCTGCGCTGGATGCAGAAAATGAAAAAGTAATTCATGATAACCTACAGGAATTCTTCAAGGGGAAAACGGTTGTAATTATAGCCCATCGTCTTTCGACTGTTAAAAATGCAGATCAGATCATTGTATTAAAACAAGGAAAAATCATTGAACAAGGAAATCATCAGTCTTTGGTTGAAAGAAAATCAGATTATTTTAATCTAGTCAAAAATCAACTCGAACTGGGAGCCTAATATTTTATATTAAAAAAAACAAAAAGCCGAATCTTAAGATTCGGCTTTTTATTATGATCAGAAGGGTAATTTATAATTATATCCTATTTGAAGAAGGTAAGGTAACTGAGGTTTCGTTTTAAGATCCTGAGACACTATACTCCCAACTTTCAAATAAATTTCCTGATTACTAAATGAATACCCGCCTTGAACTGAGGCATAGAAGTTTCCTCCTGTTGACGGTTCGTACCATCCATCTTTTACTTCGGGATAAATCTGTCTGTAATGATCGGAATGTTTAAAATGAGTGACAATGGCTTTATCAAAACCAACTTCCACACCTGCAAACCATTTGGGGCGGTAATATCCTATAGTACCGGACATATCCAATCCAAAATTCATAAGCTGTATATTTTCATTTTCATATTTTCGAAAAATCCCTTGAGCTTTAGTCGAGAACTGTAAATTTTGGATTTTCAGCCATCTTACATTCGCTCCTGCCTTTACTTTAAAATCATCAAACAACCGATCACCTGCAGGTACTGAGATTTCCACATTAGCAATAGTAGGAAACAATTTACTATTAAATTTATACCCATATCCAAGTCCAACCACAGCTCCGTACTCTGCACCGATATTAGCATTAAGAATATGCCTTTCACGATCAATAAGTGCCCCCCAATTCACAGTCTGTGACTTTACCACACTAAACATCAGGCTAAAAAAAGCTATGTTGATATATAATTTATTATTTCTCATTTTTAAAGACTGTTGATAAAGTTGATCATTCTTGGTTTTGTCTGAGAGTTCCATGCATTTTGATTGGTAATAATACCGTCATGTCCTACTCCTGAAATTTTTACCCGTTCTATATGATTATAAGTTGAAGTTACTTTTTGCGCCCAGGAATCCGGATATGCTTTATTTCTTTCACTGTAAAAGAACAGTACAGGAGCATTGTAATCCTGTAAACCTTTAGAAAAATCAGATTTGTATTGATCTCCAACCTCAAATAAAGCATCCATAACCACTGCTCCACTCCTCCAACTCATACTTGGATCAAAATCTCCTTCTCCGGTAATATTGTTCTTTGAGCTCAACATGGACATTTTATAATCTAGTACTTCATGTTGGTCATCTTTCCCGGAAATAAACTGATCTAAATAGGTTGCATCGTTAAGGATTTCACTCCATAACTTAAATGACCTTGATTCTTTTACATAATCTTTAATATCATCCCACTTTAACCCGCCAGGTTCACATAAAATAAGACCTTGAACAGCATTTGGATATTTCCCGGCATATCCTGAAGCTAACATGGCACCCCAGGAATGTCCTAATAAAATTACTTTTTGATTTGGAGTTTTCTGATAGTAGGCAATTACAGATTTCAATTCCTCATACATAAGATCAGGTGCTTCTGCTCCCAACGATGTGTAGGACTGTTTGGAAAAACGTTGTGATAATCCAGAACCTCGCTGATCATAAAATACAACCCGATATCCCTGGGCTGCAAGATCTTTACAATTCAGAAGATATCTATAATCCCCTCCTGGCCCACCATGAAGAGCAATAATAAGAGTCCCGTTTTCAGGTCCGAAAGCTTCAGAATGAAGTAGTGTACCATTAGCATTAATTGATGGTAAGGAAGAATCCTGGTCCACCGTTTTAGGTACGAGGTTCCCCGGCTCATCTATAAGCCGCCCATCTGTACAGGAAAATAACAGTGTGAAAATTGCAAAAGAAACCACCAGGGCATTCTTTTTTCTTAATGTTGTCATAGTATCGGTTTAAAATGTTTGATGCAAAGATTCATCAAACCCGAAACTTACACGCTCCATTAGGAAAGTTGGTTCATAAAAAACAGAGAACACAAATGACTATATAACAACAACTTATGAAATATGAAACTCTTCCCTGAAAATTGAACCGTAAAAAATAAGAATTAAAAAGTTTTTTGATATTCTGTAGGGGTAACTCCAGTATATTTTTTGAAATTTCTGTTGAAGGATGTTTTAGAATTAAAACCGCATTCAAAAGCAATGGCCAGAAAAGTATATTGCTTACTATCCGGCTGTATAATCTTATGCATGAATTCTTCTATCCTTTTTTCATTAATAAGCTCATAGAAGTTTTTATTTTCTTTGGAGTTGATTACTTGTGAAAGATAGTTGGGGTGAACTTTAAGCAATTCCGCCAGTTCATTTAAAGTAAGATTAGGATTAATAAATGGCTTTTCTTCGTTTAAGACGATGAGTAATCTTGTATGTATATCTTCAATACTTTCCTTTGTCAGTCCAGATTTCTGATATTTCTTATCCTGAGAATCTGTAACATTTACAATTACCTCTACAACTTTTTCGGCACTAAAAAAAGAATTGGACTGATTGAAAACCTGTACTTGTTTTATACCAAAATAACCTAACCACATAATAAAAATCACTACTGCACCATAAATGATATTGGCATTCTCGTTAAAGAGAACCAATCCCCAGATCATACCAATCCAGATGATAAGATACAGCAGCCAATTGAAGTTTATTCTTTCAGTATTTGAAAACTGCTGAACCATATTTTTCCGAAATTTATATAAAATAAGAAAGGAAATAGCTACATAAACAATACCTGAAATATAGATACCATACAATCTTAAAAGCATTTCAACATTAAATCCTCTTCCTTCATGTTTAAAAATATTCAATCTTTCGTTAAAAGAAGCAGTATAAAATGATACAAATAATAGATTGCAAATTACAAAGGGTAGAAAATGCAGTAACTGTTTTAATGAAAAAGGATTCGGAGATGTTTGTTTTTTTACATACAGATATAAAAACGGACCGTAGACAAGTGGAAGCGTAAATCCCAGAAAGACAAAAGAAGGGTATTTTGCATATTGACCGGTAAGAAATAAATAATGTGCTAGTAAGTTTATTCCAATTACCAGAAGCCACCCGCTTAAAATAAAATCTGCAGAACTTTTACCTTTCTTTGTAAGCAAAAGAAATGTCAAAAAGAAAGCAATAAATATCCCGGAAAGATAAAGCATAAAGAGCTTTTATTATTTGTTATAGCGCTAATAAATTTTAATCGTCTAATTCACAAAAATAAAGAATAACTTCCATGTAATGATGACAAAAAAAAGAAAGGTTTGCTTAATCTTATCAATGTGAAATTTAGCTTCGGTTCTTAAAATTAGTTAATGTAAGATATCCGAAGACTAAATTCGGAATCTATATCTCGAAAAATACCTATCTTCGCCTACAAATTTTAATCGAATGAAGAAGCTTATCTCCGGATTTTTTGTTTTTCTCACTGTCATTCTTTTTGCACAGGAATCTATCCAATTTCAGGATCTGCCATTTAAAGATCTTGTTGCTAAGGCTAAGAAGGAAAACAAGATAATTTTTATAGATGCTTATGCCTCGTGGTGTGGACCATGCAAGCTGATGGAAAAAAATGTTTTCACTAAAAAATCAGTAGGAGATTATTACAATGCCAATTTTGTGAACGCCAGGTTCGACATGGAAAAAGGAGAAGGAAGGGAAATTGCCGCTAAATATGGTGTTCGTTCCTATCCTACTTACCTGTTTCTTAATGGTGATGGAGAATTGGTCTCTCAGAATCTTGGCTATATGGAAGAAAGTATTTTCTTAACAATGGCACAGGATATTAACTCCCCAAACAATAAAAAAGGATCTTTAAAAGATCGCTTTGCAAATGGTGAAAAAGACCCGGAATTTTTAATTAATATTATGAAATTAAATTCCACATCAGATTTTGATTTTGCAAAAAAAGCTTCTGAAAGATATTTTGAAAATAAGAAAAAAACAGAGGAGCTCTCTAAAGATGATATAGGATTCTTATTATTCTTTCTAAAATCTGTTGAAGATCCAAATTATAAAATTTTCACTTCTAGAAAGGCTGATATCATTAAATACCTTCCCGAAGAAACCTATAAGGAATTTGACCATCAGCTTATATTATCAAAAATAGTTGTTCAATCTATTGATGAAAAAAATAAAAGAATCAACGAAGATTATTTTTTAAAAACAGCAGAACCTTTGGTTGGAAAATATGATGCTGAAGTAAAACTTAATCAAACTAAGCTAAGCTACTACGAGCAAAATGCTAATTATCCTGAGTATGAAAAAGCTGCCTTAGAATATTACAAGAATTCGGATTCATTTGAGCCCAATCAATTATTGAAAGCTGCCTGGATCTTCTCTGAACATATTAAAAATACTTCATCATTAAAAAAGGCTGTTGAATGGGCAGAAAAATCCGTCATGAGAGGAGAAACATCTGAAAACACTTTTATTTTGGCGAAGCTTTATTTCTTAACAGGAAATAATGATATGGCAAAAACGTATGCTGAAATGTCAAAAAATATGGCAACACAAGCCAATAAAGATGCTACTTTGGCTGAAGGATTACTTAAACAAATCAAATAAATTTCATGAAGTACAAAATTTTAGCAGGTTTTCTTAGTCTACTTTCTATAGGAAATCTATATGCACAGGAAACAGAAAAGAATTTAGAACCTATACAGGAAAATGGAAAAAGTTTGTATGTAAAAGGCAATGCTCTTTTACTTCCAGTAGGAATACTGAATGCAGGACTAGAATATCAACTTGGCAAAAAATACACTTTACAGGGTGATGTTTTTATTTCTCCATGGAAATCTTTTGCAGGCCATGAATTCCAATACTATTCAATTTCTTTAGAAGGCAGATATTATTTTGATGAAGCCTTTAAACATTGGTATGTAGGAGCTAATCTTTCTGCTGCTTCTTTTGTATTACAAAAATGGAATTATTGGGGAAACGGCACATACACTAATGACAGAAATGAAAAATTTAAGAAATCCAATCTCTATCAAAAAGGCCTTTCTGTAATAGTTGGTGTCACTGCCGGTTATCAGTTCCAACTTTCTGAAAACTGGAACCTGGATGTTTATGCCACGGTAGGAACATCACAGGATTACTACAAAGGCTATGACCGCACTACAGGAAAACGTTATGATATAGCGCGTGAATATAATAAAAGTGGTGAGGTACTTCCTTACAGAGGTGGTATTATGATTTCGTACAAAATAAAATAATGCAATGAAGCTATTCGGAAAAAATCATATCATCATTTTGGTGATCACCTTTGTCATTCTTTTCTTGATGAATTACATCGGAAATGATGCACCTGATAAATTACAAAGGGCTATTATGACGGCCTTTGCCGGAGTAGTTGGTTTATCTATTGGGCTTTTTATCCTTAATAAAGGTAAAAATGATAAGAATCCGCCGCAGGATTTTGATTAGTTTTCGTAGACAATATATTTAGCTCTTACTTTTTCGAATTTTTCCAGGTCTGATTTCCAGGAAGCTTTGATTTCTGCAATTGATTTGCCTGCGATTATCTGTTTTCTGAATTCATCAGTTCCTGATAAAGTGTCGAACCATAAATTTTTAAGGAAAAAATCCTGTTGTGGATTTTTATAGTTTTTATATGCTTTGATCACCCATTCCAAATTCAATTCTCTTAAATCTGTTGTGTAGTTGGATAAGTTTTCACCATAACATAGCTGTCCATTAAGAAAAGGATCTTTAGCTCCATAATTAGGCTTTGGAGTAAATTGATAAGGCAGATTCTTCGTCCAGGGTGAACCATATACCTGAAAAGGGTTATCCGTTCCTCTTCCAACAGAAACCTGGGTTCCTTCAAAAAAACATAAGCTAGGATATAAATTTATCGCTTTATCATTAGGTAAGTTAGGAGATGGCTTATCGGAAACTGAATATCGATGTTTTTTATGATAATTCAACATTGGAATCAACGTATATTTTGCCTGTATTCCATTTTTCATCCACTTTTCACCATTTACCATTTTTCCATATTCGCCAATTGTTAAACCATATACTACAGGAACCTCATGCATTCCTACAAAGCTTGTCCATTTTTTTCTTAAAACGGGACCATCTGTATAACCATCATGTGGATTTGGACGGTCTAACACCATTACCTCAACATTATTCTCTGCAGCAGCTTCCATAAGATAAGTTAGTGTTGAAATATAAGTATAGAATCGGACACCAACATCCTGAATATCAAAAACTACAATATCAATTCCTTTCAACTGATCAGGTTTTGGCTTTTTATTATTTCCATATAGAGAAACAATAGGCACTCCTGTTTTAGCATCTACTCCATTTTTCACCGTTTCTCCGGCATCGGCATTTCCTCTGAAACCATGTTCAGGGGCAAAAATGGCTTTTATTTTAATATTATTTTTTACTAGGAAATCTACCAAATGACTACGATCTTTCATCAAGCCTGTTTGATTGGTGACAATACCAATTGTTTTTCCTTTTAATAATGGTAAATAAAGCTCAGGCTGGTCTGCACCAGTCTTAAAATCATCTTTAGTTTGATTCTGAGAATAATATTGGTTGAATACTCCTAAAAAAATTAGGCAAATAAGAAGTAAATTTTTAATTTTGAGATCTAAATTCATAAGCTTGAACTTTCCTTTATATTTCTCTAGAAAAATAGCGTTTTCCAAAGATAACAAAAATAATCTTTCAAGGGTTATCATCTTCATAGGCAGGCTTTCTGTGGCTCTAGGAATCATTGTTTCATTAATTACCGTATCAACAGGTTTCGGTTCAAAAAAAGCGATCAAAGAAAGACTTGCAGATTTTAGTGGGCATATTACTGTAAAATCCACACGATCAAATTCATCATACAATACTTCCGTTCTTGATAAACAGGGCCTAAATATTCAAAAAATAAAAGCGCTTCCTGATGTTGAAAGCGTTCAAAAATATGCTATGGTTACTGGTATTATGCGTAATGAGCATAATTTCGCCGGGATTATATTTAAAGGAATAGGTAAAGATTTTGACAGTGCCCGCTTTAAAAAATTTTTAATAGCAGGCAGGACTCCAAAAGTAACAGAAGAAGGTTATAACCATGGGGTTACTATTTCTCAAAAGATTGCCAATGATCTGCATTTAAAAGTTAAGGACAGCATTGTTACTATATTTTCAAAAGCTGATCAGAAACCTATTTATAGAAAATTCGAAGTCGTTGGAATTTACAGGACTGACATTAAGATGATTGATGAACAGTTTGTAATTGGCGGAATTAATCATGTAAGAAAGATTCAGGATATGAAACCTGATGATATAGGGGGACTGGATATTTTCTTTAAAAACGTTAATGATATTGATAGTGACTTTCCAGAAATTGAAAAATTAATCGGTTATAAGAACTACGCTGAAAAAGCAACTGAAAAGTTTCCCCAAATTACTGATTGGATAAGCATTTTTGATACTAATATCGCTTTGATCATCATTATTATGCTCATCGTCGTGATCATTAATATCATCATGGTTCTCTTAATCCTTATCATTGAAAGAACAAATTCTATTGGTTTATTAAAAACTTTGGGAGCAAGTAATTCCCAGATAAGAGCTACGTTCATTAATTATACCTTGATCATCATGGTTCCTGGGCTTTTATATGGAAATATTATAGGGCTGGGCTTATTATTGTTACAGAAGTTTTTTGGAATTATAAAGTTGAATCCTGAAAATTACTATGTAAGTACAGTTCCTGTTGACCTCAACCCTATTGCCATCATTTCAATTTCTGTAGGAATATTGATTATCTCTGCATTAGCATTGATTGTTCCAAGTTATCTGATCAGTAAGATTTCACCAGTTAAAGCCATTAAATACAATTAAGCTTAAATCATTTCTTATTCTTAAAAACAGAGTAAACGAATTATATAGGAAGTCCAAACTATATTATAATTGGTTCATTTTACTTTGAGGCAAACTTTATAAATAATTTTAAAGCTGTATCTTTGCAGGGCTTATAAAACAAGTATGAAATACGCAAAAAATATTCTTGAAACTATAGGAAACACGCCACTAGTAAAACTTAATAAGGTTTTGGGTGAAGACTTTCCCGCATTAGTTTTAGCCAAAGTTGAAACTTTCAATCCTGGAAATTCTGTAAAAGACAGAATGGCTCTTAAAATGATTGAAGATGCCGAAAAAGACGGCAGATTAAAACCCGGAGGAACCATTATTGAAGGTACTTCTGGAAATACAGGAATGGGATTAGCTCTTGCAGCTATCATCAAAGGCTACAAATGTATTTTTGTAACCAATTCCAAGCAATCAAAGGAAAAATGTGATATTCTCCGTGCGGTGGGAGCAGAAGTTATTGTTTGCCCAACGGATGTAAAACCTACAGATCCTCGTTCTTATTATTCAGTTTCCAAGAGACTGGCTAAAGAGACTGAAAACGGATGGTATGTTAATCAATATGACAACTTATCCAACAGAGCAGCTCATTATGAATCTACGGCTCCTGAAATCTGGGAACAGACAGAAGGAAAACTTACTCATTTTGTAGTGGGCGCCGGAACAGGAGGTACCATTACCGGATGTGGAAAATTCTTTAAAGAAAGAAAT
Source organism: Chryseobacterium paludis (assembly GCF_025403485.1). Taxonomy (NCBI): domain Bacteria; kingdom Pseudomonadati; phylum Bacteroidota; class Flavobacteriia; order Flavobacteriales; family Weeksellaceae; genus Chryseobacterium; species Chryseobacterium paludis. The sequence goes on along the minus strand of NZ_CP099966.1, from coordinate 4,652,076 downwards.
TCAGACATTAAAGTAATTGGTATTGATACTTACGGTTCTATACTAAAGGAATTCCATGAAACAGGTGAACTTCATTATGATCATGCTTATACCTATATTACAGAAGGAATTGGGGAAGATATTATTCCTGAAAACTATGATATGTCTGTTATCGATCATTTCGAAAAAGTAACAGATAAAGACGGTGCTATTTACGCAAGAAAGCTGGCTAAAGAAGAAGGGATCTTCTGTGGTTATTCGGCAGGAAGTGCGATGGCTGCGTTAGTACAAATGAAAGAGCAGTTTACTAAAGATGACGTGATCGTTGTTTTACTTCATGATCACGGTTCAAGATATGTAGGAAAGATCTATAATGATGAATGGATGAAAGAAATGGGTTGGTTAGATTAAACGATAAATAAAAAAATCAGAGCTGTTTGCTCTGATTTTTTTATTTTATATTTTTCTTTACAGCCTGTATTAATATGTTATAATCCTGTTTAGTCATTGACTTCTGAGGAAACATATAATTATATTTACCTTCCAAAGAAATATAATCCTCATTGATATCAGCTGTTGTGAATTCTTTCCATGTACTGAGTTCATGCTGATCATTAAGATTAACATTAAAAGTTTCACTGTTAAATCTTATTTCATAAATGCTTGCTTTTTCAAGTGATTTTAAATATCTGTTCACTTCTTTTTTCCATCTCGATACCTTGTTGATGGCTACTGAAAGATACACAGCACAAAGAAGGAAAACAAAGCTTATGAAATATAGAACTCCAAAGCTTTCCTGACTTAAATTTCCTTTTAGACAAAATGTTATAAAGAAAATAAGGGCAACAATAATCGTGATAATTGTTTTGCTTTTGGTTGTAGGTGAAAAAAATAAACTTCCCTGATTTCCTTTAAAGTAAATCTCTTCGAAATCCTTTCTATTTACATTTAGCCTGATCACTTTTTCGTCACTCATTTCGTGAAAGTATTTAATTTGTTTGAAGATTGCAAAACTAAATTAAATATCTTCATAATGAGCATTTATTGCAGAAAGTTTAGTTAAGAGATCTTTATTCTTTTGTTTAAGATCCGCCATTTTCTGAAGCATGTCGTGAATAACCTCTAAACCAGGCAGATTAATTTCAAGATCATAATGCCAATTGGTAAACCTTTCAAAAGCTGGCAGATCTTCATACAATAAATATCGTACATCATCTTCTGTCTGCACCCGAAGCAGGCCATATTCTACCAGTTCATCAAAAAAAGTAATCTCTATATTGTATATTTTTACGAGTTCCTCTCGTGATATCTTCTCGTCCATGGTTTAAGAATTTTTAAGTTGTTCAAAAAGTTCTTTTTGCTTATCGGTAAGATTTGTTGGTAATTTCACTTCATAGGTTACAAACAAATCACCAAAATGCCCCTCTTTTTTATACACCGGAAATCCTTTTCCTTTTAATCTTACTGTTAATCCACTCTGAGTTTCAGGTTTTACTTTTAGATTGACAAGACCATCCAATGTATTTACTTTTACATCTCCTCCTAAAACAGCGGTATACAAATCAACTGACACTTTTGTCTTAAGATCATTCCCTGCTCTTTCAAAATCAGGATCTGGTGGAATACTGAATGTAATATATAAATCGCCTGATGGACCACCGTTAATGCCTGGATTTCCATGGCCTTTTAATTTAATCTGCTGTCCATCATATACTCCGGCAGGAATTGTTATTCTTACCTTTTTACCATTGATCTCAAAAGTCTGTGGGTGTGTTTTAGCAGCATCTTTTAGCTGTAAATTGAGCTCAGCCTGAACATCCTGTCCTTTGAATTTCCCGGAAGCGCTTCCACGAGAGCTTCTCCCAAAGCCTCCACCTTGTCCAAACATGCTTTGAAAAAAGTCTGAAAAATCTTCACCTTCTCCAAAATCAGCCCCTGAATATCCACCCCCATAACTTTGACCTTGATTTTGATATTGTCTTTGCTGTTGTTGAGCTTTCTCATATTCTTCACCATGTTTCCAGTTTTCACCATATTTATCATATTTGCTGCGGTTCTCAGGATTACTAAGAACTTCATTAGCTTCGTTCAGCTCCTTGAATTTTCGCTCAGCCTCTTTATCATCAGGATTAAGATCGGGATGTAGTTTTCTTGCCAGCTTCCGATATGCTTTTTTGATATCATCCTGCGTGGCTTTTTTATCTACGCCCAGAATTTTATAGTAATCTATATAAGCCATAGAAACGTTTATTTACTCAAATTTAGAAAAATTAAGCCTGAAAATTATATAATAATATGTTAAAAATAAACCTATCTTTGATAAAAAGCAGCGCATGAAAGAGGTATTTAAAAACTACTCAGGAATTTTACTTTTACTATTAGGAATCATAGTTGGAAGCATCATCGGCATTACTGCACCCGGATTTGTTGGATACATTAAACCTCTTGGGGATATCTTCCTTAATTTACTTTTTGTGAGTGTTGTTCCATTGGTATTTTTTGCTGTATCCAATTCAATAGCTTCTTTAGAACAACAGTCAAAGTTTGGAAAAATCATCGCTGTGATGTCATTTACTTTTCTGTTCTTTATACTTACTGCGGCTATTTTTACCATTGGCGCTGTTTATCTTTTTCCTATGTCTCCTATTTCAGGAAGTTCGCAGATCATATCTGAAGGAACGGATAATGAGACCTGGGGTAACAGGATTGTCAGCTTCTTTACCGTGGGTGAGTTTACAGAGTTGTTTTCCAGAAAAAACATGCTTGCCTTGTTGATATTTGCTTTTCTTACTGGTTTTGCGGCCAGAAAAACCGGTGAAAGCGGAAAACCATTCAGAGCATTTATAGCTTCAGGATATGAAGTGATGAAAGAATTGCTTATGCTTGTTATGAAACTAGCACCAATAGGTCTGGGAGCTTATTTTGCTTATCAGGTAGCTACTGTCGGACCTCAGCTTTTCGGATTTTATGGCAAACCCCTGGGAATCTATTATATTGTAGGGACTATTTATTTCTTTATATTTTTCACGTTGTATACTTTCATAGCCAATGGGCGAAATGGAGTTAAGAGTTTCTGGAAGAACGCTCCCTATCCTACACTGACTGCATTAAGTACCTGCAGTAGTTTTGCAACAATGCCTGCGAATTTACAGGCTGCTTCAAAAATTGGTATTCCAACCTCAATAGCCAATCTTGTTATTCCGATCGGTACTACTTTACATAAAAATGGTTCTTCTATATCTTCAATTATTAAGATCTACGTAGCATTTTTAATCATTGGAAAGGACTTTTTCGAACCTTCAAATCTGATTTTAGCACTGGGGATTACTGTTTTTGTAAGTATTGTAGAAGGTGGAATTCCTAATGGTGGCTATATTGGTGAGCTGCTGATGATTTCTGTTTACAAATTGCCACATGAAGCAATTCCTGCGGTAATGATTATTGGAACATTGGTAGATCCCTTGGCTACAGTTTTAAACGCTGTCGGTAATGTCGTCGCAGCTATGTTTGTAAATCGGTTTGTGAAGGTCGATAGCTGAAAGATTTCTGTTAAAATATTTCTAAGAGGATTTATATTAAACTCGAGCAGATTTTGCAGGTCGAGCAGATTTTATTTCTGTTGTTAAGATCTTATTCACTGCGCTTCACTGGTTCCAGGTTTTCATATTCTTCAGGAGTGAAAAGTTTATATTCTACTTTAAAGGTTTTACCTAATGGTGTTTCCAAAGAAAAACCTCCCGGACCAAAACCATCTGTAACATCTAATGTAAAGTGGGAGTACTTCCAGTATTCGAACAGATCGCGATCGATCCAAAATTCATGGCCGTTGATGGTTCCAATCATTGCATCATTCATCCGTGGATAGAAACCGCCTTTTTCAAAACATTGGGGCTGGGTTCCTTCACAGCATCCACCAGATTGATAGAACATGAGATCACCATATTTCTTTTCTAATTCCCAAATGACTTCAAGTGCTTTTTCTGTAGCAGACAATCTGGATATTTTTGTTTCCATTTTTTTAGTTTTGAATTAATTGCAAGGTGTATTTTTCTGTTTTTAAGACGCACTTCCCATTAGTATAGCTATCTCTTATAAAGTTAAACAAACCTGACAAAACAAGTCCTGTCAGGCTATATTAACTTAAAATATTAATTGGGTTCACCAATTTATATGATTCTAAAATAATACTGAAAAAGCATTAACATTACAATTTTGCGTGAGGGATAGTAAGGGCGGCGAGGAACGAGCCGGTGCGAAACGCAATGAAGCACCGAAACGAAGTGAAGCCCTGCATAGCCCGACCGTTTTGTCCCGCTGTTAAAGCGGGACAAACGGGCACGCCCTAATATTTAAAAAATTAAAAGAAACCTAATTTATTTTTGTTGTAAGAGATCAGCATATTTTTTGTCTGGCGATAGTGATCCAACATCATTTTATGATTTTCTCTACCAATTCCCGATTGTTTATATCCTCCAAATGGCGCTCCTGCCGGATAAGAATGATATTGATTTACCCAAACTCTTCCTGCCTGAATCTGACGTGGAATGTTATACAATTGATGGGCATCTCGCGTCCAAACTCCCGCTCCAAGGCCATAAATAGTATCATTCGCAATTTTTACAGCTTCTTCTTCATCCTTGAAAGTGGTGAAAGCCAAAACAGGTCCAAAGATTTCTTCCTGAAAGATTCTCATCCTGTTGTTTCCTTTGAAAATTGTGGGTTGGATATAATATCCACTTTCTAAACCTTCACCAACATTATTTACATCCCCACCCACAAGAATTTCTGCACCTTCTTCTTTTCCTAATTTAATATAGGATAAGATCTTATCTTTTTGAATCTGGGAAGCCTGAGCTCCCATCATTACTGTTTTATCCAAAGGATTTCCAACTTTAATAGCTTTTACTCTTTCAATTACTTTTGCAATAAATGCATCTGCAATATCTTCCTGAACCAATAATCTTGAAGGACATGTACATATTTCACCCTGATTAAGTGCAAAAAGAACGGCCCCTTCTATTGCTTTATCCAGGAATTCATCATCAGCAGCCATTACAGAACTGAAAAAGACATTCGGAGATTTCCCACCAAGTTCCAATGTAACAGGAATAATATTTTCTGTAGCATACTGCATTACCAAACGACCCGTAGCTGTAGAACCTGTAAAGGCCGCTTTTGAAACTTTAGGATTTGTCACTAAAGCTCTTCCTAGTTCTGCACCAAAACCGTTTACAATGTTTACAACACCCGCAGGTAATAGATCACCAATAATTTCCATTAAAACCATAATAGAAATCGGGGTGCTTTCTGCAGGTTTTAAAACCACACAGTTTCCAGCAGCTAATGCCGGAGCCAATTTCCAAATAGCCATCAATAAAGGAAAGTTCCATGGAATGATCTGTGCGATTACTCCCAAAGGTTCATGAACGATAAGAGAAACGGTATCTTTATCCAGTTCATTGTGTGAACCTTCTTCTGCACGAACGACAGACGCAAAATAGCGGAAATGATCTACTGCAAGAGGTAAATCTGCTGCAAGAGTTTCTCTTACCGCTTTCCCATTGTCAATTGTTTCTACTATGGCAAGATATTCAAGATTCTGCTCTATTCTATCTGCAATTTTATTCAGCATAATACTTCTCTCAGTAGACGAGGTATTTTTCCACGTTTGAAATGCTTTATGAGCAGCGTCTACAGCAAGCTCCAAATCTTCTTTGGAGGAATGGGCTGCCTGTGTGAAGTTTTTTCCATTAACCGGTGATACCACATCAAAATATTGTCCGTTAACCGGAGCTGTAAACTGACCGTTGATATAATTATCATATTTACTTTTGAATTCAGGCCACTGTAAAGTAGTTTCTGATTTTTGTTCTGTTATTGTGCTCATATTAGTATTTATTTTAATTTTTCTGTAAAGCCAAATTACACTTCCGAACCAACAACCAATAGCACAATCCTATAAAAAAACTTCAAAATAGTGCACGACCCGAATTTTATACTTTTTTAACAATACCCTCATTTTATATTTTCTTATATTTGATAGAATGGGCCTTAAACATGTTTAGAAATGAATAATAATAAATTTTTATTAAATACTCCTGAACTGAAAAAAGAAAATCAGCTGATGAGCCTAGTTGAAAATCAAACGAAATTCAATCTAAACAACTGTGAATTTAGCATCTATGAAACCCATAAAGCAGCCTTTGATGTAAAACTTCATTTTGACACCATTGCTTTTACGGCTATGTTGAGAGGAAAAAAACACATGAAGCTGGAAAACAAAACAGGCTATTTTGATTATTTTCCAGGGGAAAGTATATTAGTTGCTCCGGGAGAAACAATGGTTATTGATTTTCCTGAAGCGGATGAAACGCCCTCACAATGTATTTCTTTAAGTTTAAATCCTGATTTTATAGAAGATTCGCTCAATCATTTAAATTATACTCTGCCTAAAGTAGATGAAACTTCCCAATGGAATATTCAATTGGACGAATATTTTCTTTTTAACAATAAATCTCTTGCGTCTGCTACCAACAACATTATGAGAATCGCCATGGATGATAATTCTCAAAAAGATATTATGGCGGACTTTGCTTTAAAAGAACTTTTGATACGACTCATGCAAACTCAAGCCAGAAGTATGGTGGAGAAAAATATTGCTAAAAATAAATCGAGGATAGGTTTTGCTGTAGATTATATCAAAAAAAATCTTCATCAGAAATTATCCATTGACAGTATTGCAAAACTGGCTTATGTCAGCAAATCGAACTTTTTTAAAATGTTTAAAGATGAATTAGGGACTTCGCCCAATGATTTCATTCTTCAGGAACGAATCAACAGAGCAAAAGAGTTACTGGCTGGTCAAAACAGTATTAAAGAGACCGCTTATCAAACTGGTTTTTCGGATACCAATTATTTTACAAGGGTATTTAAACAATTGGTGGGTGTGACACCTAAGAGCTATCAGAATAAGATTATTTTTTTTGATTAAATTAATAGCACTACTATCACTTCTTCTTTATCTTTTAGAAATACGCTGTATGAAACTTTTAAATATTACTGTCAGCCTATTACTTTTTTTAAGCAATATGTACAATTCTCAAACTTCCGGAAGAAAGTTTCAGATCTCCTCTGATTTACAGCAGATCTCTTTATGGCCAAAAAATAGAATACCCGATCAACCCGGTACAAGAGGAGCAGAAATAATAACCTATAAAGGATCACTTACCAATATATCTACACCAAGATTAATTGTCCATCGTCCTGAAAGCCCAAACGGTACAGCTATATTGGTCATCAGTGGCGGCGGGTATGCTCATATTGAATTAGGAAAAGAAAGTACTCCAACATCGAAATGGTTGCAGTCAGAAGGAATTACAGCTTTTGAACTTATTTATAGGCTACCACAAGAAGGTTGGAAGACTACTAATGTTCCTTTTGAGGATGCTCAAAGAGCCATGCGACTGATCAGAAGCTCGGCTAAAAACTATGAAATTGATCCTCACAAAATAGGAATTCTAGGGTTTTCAGCAGGAGGACATCTGGCTGGAATGATCGCAACACAGCCTAATAAAAAATTTTATACACCCATCGATGCTATAGATTCACTATCCGCAAGACCAGATTTTGTAGGATTGATCTATCCGGTTATTTCAATGCTTCCACCCAATAATAAAACCCACGCTTTTAAAAGTATTCTTGGAACTAATCCTTCTATTTCTGAAGAAGTTGCATTTTCAGTGGAAAGACAAGTGAATGCTCAGACTCCATCAACTTTTTTAGCTCAGGCAATTGATGACCCTATTTCTCCTGTGGAGAATAGTACACTAATGAATAATGCCTTAAAGAAAGCAAATGTATCTGTTGAAATGCAGTTGTTTCAGAATGGTGGGCATGGTTGGGGAATGGGGAAGAAAGGGAGTGAGGTGGCGGCGTGGCCGGGGCTTTTTAGGAGCTGGATTGAAGTTGGGAAATAATACTTTATTTCAAGTGTTTTAAAGAATTATTAAAAAACCAGTACAAAGCACTGGTTTTAAACTTTTAATTAACATTTTTTTTCCTTTTAAAAATGAACTTTTTATTATCCTTTATAATAATCAAAGTGTCACTATTAGCTTTTTTTATCATTCTAAAAGGAAGATTAGTTTCTCTCCAATAAATAGGAAATTGATTATTTGAAAAAGTATTTGGAATTAAAATATTTTTATTATTTAAATCTTGAGTCTGATAAATAAAATTATACTTTTTGTCTACATAATATTTCCCATCTATATTGAATTCATATCCAATATTATACAATCCTTCTCCACTCAATAGAGTATCAAAAGAATAATCATTAAAATCACGGAGGCTTTTATCCTTTTTATCTGTACAACTAAAAGTGAGTAGAATGCATAAAACAACTACAATGATTGCATAATAATAATTCATAATCTTATTTTTGTAATATTGACTTTAATTTAATAAATCTATCAGCTGACATTGTTCTGTTAAAATTAACATCTATATCGGGAACAGCGTCTATTTCAACATTTACAGATAATACATAAATTTTAGCCATCCTTTGAAACGTCCCGCACTAACTTAATCCTCTTTTTACAGGCACAATTGTATTCTGCATAAACAACACCTCTGAATAGAGATGTTTTTAATGAGTACTTTAAATAATAACTTAGCTCTGATAGGTATAATATCTCGCTCCTTTCGATAATGGATTTTCAAGTTCAACTGAGTCTAATCCAAACCCTTTATAATTTTGATTAATGGATTGGTCCAATTGTTTTCTATGTAGTTTTTCATAGATTTCGAAATTAATTGGAGTTCTATTTTTCAAGCTTTCAAATAAATTCCATTTGGAAACAACTTTTGTCCAGTTTGCAGAAACCTTTCCTGTAAATACTTTAGATTTTGATCCACTTCCATAGCCTAGAAATCCTATTTCTTTTCCTGTCAGATCTTCATCTTCATTATAAGAAGTTTGTAAAGCAGAGAGTAATGCCATAAAGATGGATGCTGTATACATATTTCCTATTTCTGAAGATGCACGTTGTGTCTTTTCAATTTTCTCATTGATGAATTGTAGATAACTTTCAGATTTGGCTACTGCCTTTTGGTCTTCCTGAGTTTCGTAGCTCAGGCCATTTTCTAAACTGTAAATTTCTGTAAACACCCTTTTACCATGAAATGCATAGGGAAGATGGAAGATCAAATACCTCCAGTCTGTATAAGGTTTATCCTTGCCACTAATTTCTTTATAATGATGATAAGCTTCTCTGATCCGATCCTGATAACACTGATTAGAATACTGTCCATCAAAAACAGGTTCATCCGTGAATATTTCTATCTTATCAGAAAAGGATTCCGGGGCATCTTTCAGATTTTCTTTTTTATAGTGACGTCTGGGTTTGAAAAAATCGAAAACACTTTCTGTGGCTACTCCCCATAGATTTTCAATTTCTAACAGATCCGGTTGGGAAGAAACTAATAAAGCTACCGCTCCTCCACCTTGCGTATATTCACCAGAAGAAGCCAATTCATATTTTGCATAATCACTGGCAATAACAATTGCTTTTTTATCAGGGTTTACTCTTACAAAATCCAGAGAATTATGTAGTGCATCTACAGCGCCAACACAAGCAAATGTCATATCAACCACATCGCAGTTTTTAAAACACCTTTCACCATAATCTTTTTCCAGCACTTTTTCAACCATCTGCATTGCGTAAGATGCTGTTGGCTTCGCAGCATCTAATGCACTTTCAGTTCCCAGATAAATTCTAGCTATATTTTTAGGGTCAAGATGGTAATCTCTTATTAATTTCAATAACGCCTCGGCGGCAAAAGTAGCTGCATCTTCATGAACATCAGGAAAGCCCATTTTATTTAATCCTAAACCTTTTTCTAATTTTGCAGGTTCAATTCCTCTTACTTCAGCTAAATCTTTTATTTCCAAATATAAAGAAGGTGCATAGTAACTCGCCGCTTCTATTCCAAAACTCATAGTATTCAAATTTTATACGAATTTAAAAAAAAGCACCCGTTTTATTACTCTTATATTATCTTGTTTTTAAAAATCAACCACAATATTTCCGAAAACAAAAAAAACACTTCACAATGGAAGTGCTTTTCTATTAGCTGGAATTACAAGTTTATTTATAATCTTCGATGCTTTTGTTTATGGCATCTATTTGCTTATTAATGCTTGCTGCATTTTGTGGGTTTTGCTTCAATAATTCCATTTTTTTACTAAGACCATCTTTCAACATTTGAGAGATCATCATCTTAGCTTGAGGATTTTGAGCAACCTGACCTTTTGCCTGCCCCAACAATTTGGTAATGCTTTCTGTAGCTTTAAGATCATTTGAAGTCATGATCCAGTTGAAGCCGTCTTCTGCAGACTTTCCTAATTCCGGGTTCTGGAATTTAATAAATGGATAAAAAGCTGCAATAGGAGCAATATTAGCCATTTGAGAAGTTACTTTATTTTTGACCACAATAGGTAGCAACTGTGCCAATAAATCATCGGAAGCTCCTTTTAAATCAATCTTATCTGCTAATGTATTAACTTTAGAAGGATCAACAGTAACTAATGCTGATAGAGAGTTTCCTTTTACTGAGTTAGAAACAGCATTCACTCCTTTTTCAAAAATCGGAATATATTTCTTATCCTTTGTTTTTGCTAAAGCAGCAACAGCAGCACCCTGCACTAAAGTTTTTGGATCATTGGTTGCCAATTTTTCCACATCCGCAGCTAAAGCTTTTGATTGCTCAGGATTGGATAGATCCATTAATTCCAATGCTTTCATTCGTACCCTGAAGTAAGGATCTTTTAAAGCAGCAGACAATAACCTTGTTGCAGCCGGATTTTTACCAACCTGATCCTTAATTGCTTTCAATGCACTATATCTGCTCTTAAATTCTTTAGAGTTTGTGAATTGCATTAAATTCTGTTCAGGAGTTTTTGTCTCTGTAATCTCAGACACCAATACTCCATCAGCATTGATATTGATCAAATCAGGAGTTTTTGAAACATCAAAATTAAATGTATTCTTACCTTCAGCATTTACCCAGACATTATATCTTTTAGGTTTTCCGTTATCATATACATCAAGAGCCAATGGGAATTCAAATAGTTGATCCTGGGTTTGGTTGATCACCAAAGTAACCTGCTTTTTAACAGGTTCAAATGTATAAGAATAGTTCAACTTTGGATTTCCGCTACCAAAATACCACTGATTAAAAAACCAGTTCAAATCTTTTCCCGAAACTTTCTCAAAAGAAAGTCTTAGCTGATGTGCTTCCCCATTTTTATATTCATTGGTCTTCAGGTAATCATTCATTCCGGCAAAGAATGCATCATCCCCTAAATAATTTCTCAACATGTGAAGGATTCCACCACCTTTCTGATAGGTTACAAGGTCAAAAACATCTTCACGGGAATCATAATTAAATCGAACAAGATTTTTCTTAAAATCAGTAGGATTATGAATATACATATTCACATCGCTCATCTGATGATAATCTGCCTGATCTTTACCATATTTATATTCGTTCCATAAGTACTCTGAATAGTTGGCGAAAGATTCGTTTACTGTAAGATTACTCCAGCTTTCTGCTGTCACAAGATCTCCAAACCAATGGTGGAATAATTCGTGAGCAATAGTATCTTCCCATTTATTCTCATCAATCAGCTGTCCCGGTTTTTGTAAGATATCACTTCCATGAAGTGTTGCCGTAGTATTTTCCATAGCTCCACTTACATAATCCCTCCCGGAAATCTGCGCATATTTTGCCCAAGGGTAATCATAACCCATTTTCTTAGAGAAAAACTCGATCATCTCCGGAGTATTTCCGTAGATCTGTTTTGCATAAGGTTCATATTCCTTTTCTATGTAATAATCCACCGGAATATTTTTCCATTTGTCTTTTACGATAGCATAATCTCCAACTCCCATAAAAAACAGATAAGTAGAATGTCTTTTATCCATAACCCAGTGATCCGTTCTCTGTCCATTTGATTCTTTCTGTGAGTCTTTTAAAATTCCATTGGAAAGGGTAACATATTTATCAGGAACGGTCATATAAATTTCCTGAGTGGTTTTCTGATTGGGTTTATCAATTGTTGGGAACCAAGCTGAAGAAGACTCGGTTTCACCCTGAGTCCAGATCTGAATTGGTTTATCAGGATCTTTTCCCTGGGCATTAATAAAATACAACCCTTTTGCATCATTAATTGCTGCACTACCCTCTTGTTTTACTTCATTTGGGCGCGATGTATATTTAATATAAACCGTATAATCCTGATCCTTCTGGTATGTTTTATCTAAATTAATAGTTAAAACATCATCTTTATATTCATATTTTAAAGGAGATCTTTTACCGTTGTTATCTAAAGCCACTTCATGAATCAACATACTCTTAGCTTCCAGAACCAATTGATTTGTGGGATAAAAATAAGGTGAAGCAGTAAGCCACTCTTCACCACCCATCTGTTCTTTCTGATAATCAAAATTTACTTTAAGTTTGGTATGTTTTAGTTCCGTTACTTTAGTGTGTGTTGCTCTGTATACTTTTTCTCTTCCTGACGTTTCAGTTTGTGCTGATACATGAGCAGAAAAGAAAATTCCTAATAAAGCAATCGATAAAATGGCCTTTTTCATTATTTTTTAGAATTATTTTTAGTTATTATCTCGAAAATATCATTGACTAATGTTTCGTAATCCCCTTTTTTAAGCTGTTCTTTAGTTTTAGCAAAAGCTTTTTTAAGTTCACTTTCTGGGTTTTCTTCATCAATGATCTCTACTGAATCTACGCCCTTCAATTGAAGGATGGCATTTTGTAATAGTTCGAGGTCTATTTTTTGATCTGTATTTATTTTTAAATATTTCATTGTGTTATTCTTTTACAAATATAATTTTATTACCACCCTGCGAGAGTATAAATTCCTTTTTGGCTGGATTAAAATCAATGACAATTCCAGCTGTATCAAATTTAAAACTTGTTTTGGAAGTTGCTTCTAAAGGAAAAGCTCCTTGCCCTGTTGCCTGAGCCATTAATACTTTATCTTTAACAAAAATATTAATTTTCATAGGCATCTCTTTCGTGGCATAAGTTCCAATAAATTGCTGCAGTTCATTTTCAGGAACACTAATCACTGTGAAACTCGGAATTTCAAAATCTTTTCCATAGGCAGCACTCAAAGCTGCTGTAGAAATATTTTCATTTCCAAAATTACTTTGATTACTAATCATTGCAAAAGACTTCTCACCATCCGGAAAATATGATATTACCGAACTAAAATGATCGATTCCTCCATTATGTCCAAAACCCATTTTCCCTTCAAAAGGAACTTCAGTCAATCCAAAACCGTAATGTTCTTTAAAATTACGCATTTTTCCCAGACTTTCTTTTGAAATAAGCTTCCCTGAAACTAAACCATCCATGAAGGTGATTAGCTCGGAGGGGGTAGAAACTAAGTTTCCTGCACCAAGAGGGACAGACATATCTGTTTCAGGACTTTTCACGTAATTATTATTTTGATAAGTATATGAATTAGCCATATTTTTCGAAGGCTCTATTTTGCCACCTACTTTAGTATATTTTAATTGCAAGGGTGCGGTGATGTATTCTTCAATTAACTGAGTGTAAGATTTTTTATAAACTTTCTCTAAAATAAAGCCGAGTAAAGAATAATTTGAATTACTGTAACTAAATTTACTGCCCGGTTCAAAATCCGAACCTGCTTTCTGAATAATATCGATGAGTTTTTCCTGTGAAATGGGCTGCAGATAGTAGGTCATATACAGACCATCATCAGTGAAGTTATGAATTCCACTTCTGTGATCTAAAAGATATTCTATTTTGATCTTTTCGGCATTCTTTATTTGAGGAAAAAACTGACTTAGTCTGGTGTCGAGAGTGAGTTTTTTACTTTCTACTGCTTTCATAATCAAAACTGCTGTGAAAGTTTTCGTTATAGAGCCTATTCTGTAAATGGTATTGATATCAGCTCTTTTATTACTTTCAACATCGGAAAATCCAATCGTATTGGTGTAGATTACTTTTCCATGGTCTGCAATGGCAAAACTACCCATTACTCTATGCTCTTTGTCTAAAGTTTTAAAGTAGCTATCAAGTTTTTCTTTGTTAATATTTTGACCGAAATTTAAACTGAAAACTCCAATAGAAACACAAAAAAGTATTTTTTTCAACATACTAATGACATTTCATTAATAAGTAGTGAAAGAAAGGGACTTGTTACATATCTAAACCTTTATCTGGTCGGATATTCATCAGGAAAAATATCATTTGCTTCTAATTCTCTTCTGATTTCAATTTCATCACTGAAAAGGGTATCTTTTTTAATATAATTAAGAATAAATTCTTTGTTTGAGGGATTTCTGAAAGACAGCAGTTCTTTTAGATATATATCCTTTGAAATACCAACTAAAGTATCATTTTTAATGATTGAGATGAATTCCTTTTGCAAGGCATCAATATAGTCCCCTTTATGCCAATGACTTAGGTAAATAGCCGCAAAAATTTCATGATTTTTAAAAGCTAAAGTCTCAATTCTTTTTCGGTAATTTTTAGGATAATTTTTATATCTAAATACCTCTAGTAAAAGGCTTCTCGGCGAATTTGGATTAAAAATAATGATGCTATCAAGCTTTTTCAACAACTGATCAGATTGCCCGTTCTTCCCGGGTATAGCATAAAGATATTTGCGATATAAAGGTTCTGCAGGATTCTGATCCCCAATTATACAACCATATTTTGTATGAACTTTAGTTTTTAGATTTAAGAAGTTCGAAAACACTTTGTCAATAAGCTCTGGTTTTCTTTCTAAAAGTCCCACTGAGGCATACACAGCTACAGTTATGTTTTTATTATTAATTAGTGATAATAGTTCGTCTTCCGAAGCCAGCTCAACTAATTTTTTAAAATTTTCAGCATTGGCAGGTTTTTCTGTTCCTTTCCCTATGTCCCCAGTTTGATAGGTATTGATTATTGAAATATGTTTAACGATATCTCTCAAATGCTGGGGCACTCGCAATGTATCAAAAACAGCATCTTTAGAATTATCCCAATTTTCTATTAAAAGTTCAGAATAAACCGGATCTTTCTCTTTTTTACAACTAAAAAGAAAAATCACAGAAATTAGGATAATGGAAATTTTAGAGAAAGTCATTAAATCGCAACAGGCGCTTTAATTCCCGGATGTGGGTCGTAATTTTCCAACGTAAAATCTTCAAAATTAAAATCGAATATATTCTTAATTTCTGGATTCAATTTCATTGTAGGAAGTGGTTTTGGATCTCTTGAAAGTTGTCTGTTTACCTGTTCAAAATGGTTATTGTAAATATGAACATCACCAAAACTGTGAACATAATCTCCCACTTCGAGATCACAAACCTGCGCTACCATCATCAATAATAAAGCATAGCTAGCAATATTAAAAGGAACTCCAAGGAAAACATCAGCGCTTCTTTGATAAAGTTGTAAAGATAACTTTCCGTCTGCTACATAAAACTGAAATAATGCATGACAAGGTGCTAAAGCCATATTTGGAATTTCTGCTACATTCCATGCAGAAACGATCAGCCTTCTGGAATCCGGATTTTTTTTGATCTGATCAATTACCTCTGAAATCTGGTCCACTATCTTATTATCTGCTCCACTCCAGCTTCTCCATTGTGCTCCGTAAACGGGACCTAAATCTCCATTTTCATTGGCCCATTCATCCCAGATGCTTACCCCATGATCATTTAAATATTGAACATTAGTATCTCCTTTTAAGAACCATAGTAATTCATAAATTATAGATTTCAAATGCACCTTCTTGGTTGTTACCAAGGGAAAACCTTTTGATAAATCATATCTCAGCTGATATCCGAAAACACTTCTTGTTCCGGTTCCTGTTCGATCTGTTTTGTCTGTTCCATTATCCAGGATATGCTGTAAAAGGTCTAAGTAATTTTGCATTTTGAAACTGTTTTATGGTTCAAATTTAGAAAAATATGAGAGAAAATCTATTATCATATATCATAAAAAAAAGTTCAATATCGTGAATGCTTTGTTATCAATTACTTGATCATATTTTATTAAAATATGATTATGATATATGATTCTCTTGTCATTCAATGACAAGGGAAGAAATACAGAAGTTTATCGTTAAAATTTCATCATTTACCAGATATTTTCAATAGTTTGATCAATATTATTAATATCAAACTTCTCTGCTATTTTCTTGCCAAACATTGCTTTTACCAGCGGAGATTCTACAGAAACGGTCATTATTTTCTGATTTTCAGATACAATTTCTCCAACAGGTACGGAAATATAAAACAATCCTTTATCGGTCTTCACTAATGCTCCGTTCTGTACTTTGGAAGATTCATCTGAACTTATTTTCTGAAGAATAGTCTGCTGATTTAAAGATTCATTAAGCTGTCTTTGAAGATTATTGATTTCCTGCTGAACCATTTCACGACTGGTTTCATACTTGTCCCCCATTGAACTCTTGGTTTCATTATTTGAGGCCCGGGTTTCAGCAATTAGGGTTTCAAACTTTTGAATTCTCTCTGAGAGTTTTGTTTTTATAATATTTAATATTTCTTTCTTATTCATTTTACAATTAACTAGATCCTGTATTTACTTGATGTAAAAAGCAGGCCGGAGCCCGCTTCTATTGGTATTATAAACTTAAATATAATCAATCTTTTTTATATTTTAAGCCAGAATTTCAATGGCTTAAAATTTCATTTTTCAAACACTTTGTAATCAGAAACTTTAAAATTAAAATCTTTACCTGTATTAAAGTCCATTTTTGTTCCATCAAATACATTTCTAAATGTTCCTGACAGGTTTTCATCCTGAATACTGAAATTTACATCTTCTTTTGACATGTTTAAAATAACTAAAACCTCATCTTTATCATTCTTCCTGATATAGGCTAAAATTTTATCATTAGCAGTTGTATTCAGAAGATAGGTTATAACGTTTGCATCCCCACCTCTTAAGGCCGAATTTGAAGATTTCAACTCCAATAATGTCCTGTAAAAATCTGCAACCTGATAATTGTTTGTCCATTCTATAGCATCCTTTTCGAAAAACTCCAATCGTTTCATATTAGGCAGCTCCTGTCCGGAATACAATAAAGGAATACCATTCCATGTTGCTGAGAAAACAGCCATTGGTTTGGTGATGACTCCGTACTTTTCGTACTCTGTTCCATTCCATGAATTCTCATCATGATTGCTGGTAAACCATGCCCGCATTGAAGAGTCTCCAATATTAGAATATTTAATCAGCAAGTCTTTTAAATCCTGTAATGGAAGATCCTTCTTATAATAGTCTTCAGATGTGTGCATCCATTTCCATGAATAACTCGCATCGAAAACCTTTCCATATTCGGGACTTTCCAATTCATCAAACTCGCCTAACCAGAAAAGCGGTTTGATGGTCTCCACTTCAGGACGTGCCTGCACCCAGAAATCAACTTCAACCCACGAAGCAAGATCACATCTGAAACCGTCGATATTTGTTTCTTTAACCCAAAATTTCATTGCATCAATCATTGCTTTTCGCATCTCTTGATTTTTATAGTCAAGTTCAATGATATCATCCATTCCTGAAGCAATGTGAAACTTTCCATCAGGATCTTTTAAATAAAATTCAGGATGTGTTTTTGTCCAGATATGGTCCCACCCTGTATGATTGGCAACCCAATCGATGATCACCTTAAACCCTAATCGATGTGCCTCATTCACCATATGATTGAAATCATTGATTGTACCGAACTCCGAATTAATAGAAGTGTAATCTGCAGCTGCATAAGGACTTCCTAAGCTTCCTTTTTTATTTTGCTGGGCAATTGGAGTAATAGGCATAAACCAGAGTACCTTCACTCCCATTGATTTTAGGCGCGGCATTTCTTTTTCAAATGCTTTAAAAGTTCCTTCCTTAGTGTATTGTCTTATATTGACTTCATAAATATTAGTAGAATGCTTCCAATCTCTGGGTAAATCCATTGTCTTATTTGTATTTTGTATAGCACAGGAAACAATTCCTAAGCCAATAATTGCTAATAAAATTATTTTTTTCATTAATCCCGTTTTAACAAAAATAGGAATTGTTCGGATGATTAATATAAAAAGCAGAAAAGCAAATTTATTGTTCTATCTTTTGTTTAGGTTCAAGCATAAAAAAGTCCCGGATATAAATCCAGGACTGTATATTTTTAATAGTGTATAAATCTTATACTTCTTCATTATCATCTTCCTCATCGAAGACATCATCGTTATAGTCTTCTTCTTCCTCATCATCAAAGTTGTCATCTTCATCAGCAAAGCTATCACCACTTCCAAAATCATCGTCAAAATTGAATTCGTCGTCCATCAGAGGCATAGCCGATTTCTTTTTAGATGCACCCCCATTTCCACTTTTACTTGGTGCTTTTAAAGGAACATTTCCAAATCGGTATACTGTAATTGGATAATTAACTCCTTTTGTTTCTTCAATTACTTCAACAAGCTCACAGAAGAATTCCCAAAGATCCAGAAGTCCATATTGGAATTGAGCTTTATCCCCTTCTTTTGCAAAAGCCTCATCAATATATACATCTGACATAATTTCGCCATCACCATCATCACTCATATCCTCTAGTGGAACACTTTTTACTATCGTACCATCTTCTTCCAGTAAATTAAAAGTTGAAAGCTCATCTCCTTGCAAGCTGAACGCACTCTTAATTCCTAGATGTAAATTCCATAGTGTCTGTTTTCCCTTTACTTCGATATCACGGAAAATATCTTCTTTCGCATCTAATATTACGCGGATTTTGTAAACCATATCAGTCTTTAAATTACTTTTTGCCTTTATTTATTATGATAAATTTCTGTTGCAAATATATAATAAATGACATGTCACAAAAAAATATTTCAAGATTTTTTAAAATATTTTTTTTCCTTACATTTTGCCAGGATTATTTGCTTTTTTCAAGCATAAAACTGAATTTTGTCCCTTCAAGGTACACACTTTCAACTGTAATATTTTCTTTATGGGCTTCAAGAATATGCTTTACAATGGCCAAACCTAAGCCAGAGCCACCTTCTCTTCGGCTTCTACTTGTCTCTACGCGATAAAATCTCTCGAAAATTCTTGGTAAGATTTCCGATTTTATCCCCATCCCATTATCAATAACCTCGATTAAGACTTTGTTCTTCAGGACACTTGTTTTTACAACAACCTTTGCCTCCTGTCTGTTAGCATAATGAATAGCATTGGAAACCAGATTGATAAAAACCTGAGACATCTTTTGCTTATCTGCTTCTACAAAAATCTGTGGATGCAGGGTTTGAATCTGTAATGTTGTATTATGTTTTTCAGCTTCAAGATCCAGAAGGTCAAAAATTTCTTTTATCAAAAGATTCACATCAAATCTTGAAACTGTAAGATTAATTTCTCCTGCTTCAAGTCTGTTAATCATATCCAGATCGGTGACAATAGCAATCAGTCTTTCAACAGAAATATCTATTCTTTCCAGATACTTATCCCGGATGGTTAAATTATCTACCCCACCATCTCTTAGGGTTTCCACATATCCCTGAATGGAAAACAATGGCGTTTTGAGCTCATGAGAAACATTTCCAATATATTCTTTACGATAGCTTTCCATTTCCTTCATCATATCGATCTCAGAAACTTTCTGCTGATTAAGATCAGAAAACCTTTCTCCTAATTCTTTAATGGTAATATTTTCATCATTGTTATTTACAATCTCCTGTGGTAAAAGCTGTGAAAGCCCACGAACCTGCTTTTTACCGTAGTAATTAAACAGCAATTCAAGGACTAAATAATTAACAATAAAGATAATAACGAGACAAAGGATAAGTCCTATTTTGAAAAAAGGAGTTTTATAATAAATATCTTTCAGTGAATCAAAAATGATCACCAATAAGAACATCACCAATGTTATTAAACATGATGCGACAAGAGTGAGCCTGTAAAATTTCAATTTTACAATTTTTATGGGTTAGTAGGGTAAAGGTAGGATATTTCGTTATTAAACGATCAACTTATATCCTATTCCTTTTAGAGTCTGAATGGTATTAATTCCTAATTTCTCTCTCAATCTTCTGATATGAACATCGATCGTTCTTTCACCAACGATAACATCATTACCCCAAACTTTCTCTAGAATTTCTTCTCTTTTGAAAACTTTTTCAGTGTTAGATGCTAAAAGATAAAGCAGATCAAATTCTTTTTTTGGAAGTAAAAACTGCTGCCCAGCTTTAGAAACTCTGAAATTATCTTTATCAATAATTAAGTCTCCGATTTCAATTAATTTAGCATTGTCAGAAACCTGAGATGTTAATTGTAATAGGGCGTTTACTTTAGAAATAAGAATTTTTGGTTTGATCAGTTTTACGATGTAATCATTTGCTCCTGCCTGAAAACCGGCTAATTGAGAAAATTCTTCACTTCTTGCAGAAAGAAAAACAATTAATGATTTTTGAAGTTCTTTAACTTTGCGAAGTTCCTGGCAAGTTTCGATACCATCTTTTTCTGGCATCATCACATCCAGTAATATAAGGTCCGGAATAATTTCTTTAGCTTTTTCTATTCCTTCGTTACCATTGGTAGCGGTATAAATATCGTAGCCTTCCTTTTCCAGGTTATAAGACAGAATCTCTAAAATATCCAGTTCATCGTCTATTAAGAGTATTTTCTTTTGGTTCATTTTCAATTTTTACGAGTCAAAGTTAATAATTTTTATACCACAGATGAACAAATCATCTATCGTTCATATAAAGTTAACAATTATATCGTTTTGTTAATGTTTAGTTAAGAAAAAATTAAATTAAACTAAACCATTAAGACCGATTAACTTTTATTTCTTTGCAGCGAAAGAATATAGTAAAATAAAATGAATTTTAAGAAAGTTAGTATAGCGGTTATATTTTTAACCGCCTCATCGACTGCATTTTATGCTCAAGATACCAGGCAAGATACCATCAAGAAAGAGAAAAAGATCGAAGGTGTTGTCATCCAGGGTAGTAGCAATAAAAAAACTGAAACTGCTGTATTAGGAGAACAGAAAAAGGCAATTATCCAGAAACAAGCTGTAAGCGCCGAGGAAATTTCCAGAAAAGGAATCTCTAACGTAGAACAAGGTCTTACGAAAGTAACCGGAATCACTACAGTTGAAGGAAGAGGACTTTTCGTAAGAGGTCTTGAAGAAAGATACAACTATCTATTAATAAACGGACTAGGATCTCCTTCCAACAACCCATTCCAAAAAATCATTGCATTAAAGCAATTCCCAACCGATGTTGTAGGTAAATTAAATATCTACAAAACATTCAACTCTAACCTTTACGGTGATTTCGCCGGAGCCACTTTTGATATTGAAACCTTAACGATTGATAAGTCATTTTCAAAAATTGAATTTAGTGTTGGTGTAAATACATTAAGTACATTCAGAGATAACTTTAAGGTATCTGAAGGCGCAGAAGGTTTTGAAGGTTATTTAGGCTTGAATTCCAGAAATAGAAGACTTCCTAGTCAGGTTAGAAATTTCAGACCTAACACTTATGCCTTTTCAAAAGATGAATCATTAAATTCTTTTAAAGATTCATGGAATGTTGATAACATCAAATCTTTACCTAACACAAGTATAGGATTTACAACTGTTCAAAAAGTAAAGGCTGGCGAAACTGGAAATATAGGAATTTTATTCTCTTTAAATCAAGGTTCAAAATATTCATATAGAGAAGGGGATAATAATCAATTTAGAGATAACGGACAAATTATAGAGTTAAGTAACTCTTTATGGAAAAAGAGTTATGTACATGAACTTGAATCCTCAGTTTTACTTGGAGCTGCGTATAAAAATAAAGGGACTAATATTAATTTAAATGCAATCTATCTTCAAAATTCAGCCAATATCATCGAAGATTTTACAGGTTACAAAAATTTTAGCGTACAAGACATACGTTTTTTTAGAACCAATCAACAGGATATATCAAGATTCTTAAATTTACAATTAACTGCTTCTCAAAAAATTGGTGAACGTCATTTATTTAAAGTTGGTGGAAGTTATGTACTTAATAATTATAGCCAACCAGATAGAAAAATATTTGAACTTAGTGATCCTGAAGACCATAGTCATGCTGCATTTTCTTATGGTGCTAATAACCTTATCAGACAATATTTAGATGTTGATGGTAAGTTTTATGGGTCAGCATTTGGAGAATATTCAGTCTTACTTGGTAATAAGGGTGAGCGAAAAGATTATCCTATGCAATTATCAGTTGGATATAATGGATTTTCTGATATCAGAAAAAACTCGTATCGATTTATTTTTGGAGAACCTAAAGGTATAAATAATCCTGTTTTTATTAATATTGACCAGCTGCAATCTACTTTAGATAACTCAATTCAAAATGACAAGTTATATTATAAAGAAGGAAGTAATCCCAATGCATACTTATCTAATATCTACCAATTTGTAAATGCAGGTTATGCTAATTTTGACTATAAGCCAAATGATAGTTGGGATATCTTGATAGGTGGAAGGGCTGAAAATGACATGAGAATCATTAGATATTCAGATGGGCAAAAAAGCAGAAATATAACATCGAATAAAACTTATATTTTACCCTCAATTTCAATTAAAAAAGCACTAGATAATAAAAATAATTTAAGACTTTCATTAAGCAAAACAATTACACGTCCAATACTTATTGAAACCATGCCAATTGAGTATATAAATCCAGATAACTCTTCTGTTCGTGGTAATGAATTTATCCAAAATAGCGAAAACTATAATATAGACCTTAAGTGGGAATACTTTCCAACCAGTAAAGAAATGTTTGCTGTGAATCTATTTGCAAAAAGAATCGATAAAGCTATTGAAAGATCTATTTCACCGTCGGGAAATGCCAGTGGTCTTGTTACTACCTTTTATAATTCCAAAAAAGCAAATCTTGCAGGTGTAGAATTAGAAGGCATTCTAAGTTTAGGAAGAATTTCAGATGCGCTGGACAAGTTTACGTTTGGAGTTAATGCAACGTTTATGTATTCAGATGTCACAAGAGGCAACGAGCAGCTAAATACTGAAAGACCAGGTATTGTTGGCTTTAACGATGATAATCTTCATAAAAGAGGACTACAAGGGGCTGCTCCATATACAATCAATGGAGACTTAAAATATGAATATAAAAATTCTAAAAACCTTAGCAGTACACTTTCTCTAGTCTATAATGTTTCTGGATCAAAGGTTTATGCTGTTGGGGGATCTGGAACAGACAATTATTATGAAAGACCATTTCATCAATTAGACTTTGTTTATCAAAATCAAATTGATAAAAACTGGAATGTAAAATTCAGAATTCAAAATATTCTAAACAGTAAATATCGTGTTGAATTAGGTGATAATAATTATTATCCAGTAAAAACTAATGATAATTATGCTCTAAACAGTTATTTCAACGGAGTCAATTTTAATTTCACAGTTGGCTATACATTTTAAAAAATTATAAAAATTAAATCTTACTATAAAATGAAAAAGAATCTTTTAACTTTATTTTCCTTAGCTCTGGTATTGAGTGCAACATTGTCTTCATGTACTATTGATATTAATGACGGAGACAATGGTAATGGAACAGTAAATACCCCAGGTACGACTGAAAGTGTACTTAGCGGCAGTGGAACACTTTCCGGAACAATTACAAAAGATATATTAATTAAGAAAGGAAATTACACACTAGATGGTATTGTAAAAATAACTAATGGTGCTACTATTACAATTGAAGCTGGTGCCACTTTTAATGTAGTAACAACAAAATCAAGTAGTTTAGTGATATTGCAAGATGGAAAAATAAATGCTGTTGGAACCGCAGCTGAACCAATCGTATTTACAACTACAACAAAAACACCAGGAGATTGGGGTGGAATTACACTGTATGGAAATGCTCCGATCAAAGCTGTTAATGGATTATCCCAAGCTTTATCTGAAGACGGAAATAGTGTATACTATGGTGGAAATGATGCAAATCATAATTCTGGGACAATGAAATTTGTTCGAGTTGAATATGGTGGTAAGAAAATTAACGATGGTACGTCTGAGACTAACTCTATGACATTTTATGCTGTGGGTGCTGGAACAACTCTAGAAAACCTTGTTTCTTATAAAGGAACTGATGATGGTTATGAGTTCTTTGGAGGTACAGTAAGTGCTAAGAATATCGTTTCTTATGGTAACTACGATGACTCTTTTGACTGGCAAGATGCTTGGAGTGGACAAAACAATACAAACTGGTATGCGTTTCAGACAGGAACAGGAAACTTTGGAATGGAAATAGAAGCTTCTGCAA
The DNA here is from genome assembly GCF_025403485.1 of Chryseobacterium paludis. Classification (NCBI taxonomy): domain Bacteria; kingdom Pseudomonadati; phylum Bacteroidota; class Flavobacteriia; order Flavobacteriales; family Weeksellaceae; genus Chryseobacterium; species Chryseobacterium paludis. The sequence goes on along the minus strand of NZ_CP099966.1, from coordinate 4,627,717 downwards.
ATGTTGACAATACTGCGCCAAAAATCTCTAACATTACATTGATTAGGGATACAAATACTAATCCAGAAGTTGCTGGTTCAGTAGAGATATCTGCAATCCAGTTTAAGAGACAAGGAACAGGTATTTTCTCTAACGTATACATCAGCGGATACAAAAATATGGGTGGTAAGAGTGCTTACTCAGTTCTTATTCAAGATGCTGCAACTGAAACAAACCAAGTAAACAATGGTAAGGTAGTAGTTTCCCCACTTACATATTTAAACTCTGACAACGCTGGAGTTTGGGGGTACGCATATACTCCAAACGGAGCTAAGACTTTCACTAACTCTACAACGGTTACAAAAGTATCTTTAGTTGCAGGAGCTTGGGCTACTGTAGATGGTGTTAACCTTTTAGCTGGATTACAATAATTAAGTAATTAGTTTCTCATATCAAATTGAAAGAAGCCATCAGAAAATAATTTTCTGATGGCTTTTTCTTTTATTAATATTCATACTTATTAAGAAGTATGATTCTCCTTATTTTATGTCTAAGTACCTGAGTAAAGTTTCTGTTATTCTTAGTTTCAGTTAAAATTTTCGCAATATTTTCATTTAAATAATTCATTTCAAGAATAAAATCAACAAATAGATTTAACCAATAACTTTGCTTATTCTCCACCATATCTTTTAATATTAATTCTATAGGAAAAATATCTGAAAGTAAAACATGATATTTCTTAGTTAGCATTCTCAATTGCTCACTTACCGCTTCTATATTTTCAAATACTATATAGAATGGATAGCCATAAAATGAATTAACACTAATATTCTGTACCTTTTCTTTATAAACAACCTTCCAGCTATCACCAAGAAAATAACAGTTGTATTGTAGTTTGGGTAAGTAAATTATTTTCTCTTCCACCAGAATAATCTCGTATATTTTTATCACACAAAAGGTATTGAATAATATTCAATACCTCTCTATTTTGGATGATCTTTGCTTTTTTATTAATATAGTTTCGTCATATTTTATCGTATAAATTAAGTCGTAAGAAAATCCTTAGGAATCACATTTTTTAATTCCTTTGCTTTTAGCAATCTGTTTTGTCCGTAATGTTCTATGGTAATTACTTTCTTTAAGTCGCTTTTAGCAATTTTTGGTTCTAATAGTAATGAGTAGAATCTTGCTATATCCACTCTTAGACCCTCTGTTTCTATGGTATACTGTTCTTGACCAGATTTAAGGCATTCATCAAATAATGACAGCAGCTGATAAAGGTTAACCATCTCTTCCTCAGAAAGAAGCGCTTTTTTGGAAAATAATTTAAACTTACTTTTACTGTTCTCAGCCTGTGCAGTTGAATGATTAAAATTCCCATCAGGAACATTAAGCTTTATCTTTAGATAGCTAATCATCTGTTCAGGGGATATTCTATCCTGATAGTAATCCTGAAGTTCTTTTAAAGAGGTCCATCTGCTTCTATCCAGTGACAAATCCACCTGTCTCAAAAAAGCATAAAAGAAAAGAATTTGTTTGTAATCTACTTCTAAATAGTTCATGATATATAATTATTTATTAGCCTCTCCAAAATTTTGGAAGGTGAAACAATAGTTTTTCATAAAAAATTTTTGTGCGATAGTGTTTAATATTTTCCACAGCATCACTGCTCTGAAATAACTGTGCGAATTTATTTTATTCTTAAATAATAAACGCATTTTATTACGTAAAATTAATATTAAAATTATATTAACCAAATTTCATTCAACATAAAATAGAAAACACCTTCGGAAATTAATTCCCAAAGGTGCTTGATTACAAAAACAAGTATTAAAAAATATATTAATCCTCTTTCCAGAGTAAATTTCCCTGAGCCATAAATCCTTTTACTTCAGATATTCTTGCAACAGCTTCTGCAGAGCAGCTTGCGTCTACGAAAACCACATCAGCTTCATCATCTCCTTTAGGCCACTGTTGAGTTCCTTTTTCATCTAATGGGAGAATATTTTGGGTAGCAAACTCTAAAGTACGTGAAAGCTCTAATTCTGTTTCATAACCATAGAGCTCAGCAATTAAATTGGCTTTCTGCAGCATATTTCCTGATCCGAAAGTACTCCAGTAATCCTGTACGTTGTCATTACCTATTAAAACATTGACTCCATATTCTTTCAATGTTGGAATTGGCATAATTGTTCCCCTGAATGGAACGGAAGAAGCTATTCCAACTTCAGCCATTGCCAATCTTTCTGCAATGTGTTCTGTTTCCTTTAATGAAAGATGCCCTAGAGCAAAAGCATGGCTGACAAAAGTCTTTCTTTTAAGTTGTGGATTCTCAATCACCTTATCAATTAGATAATTGATTGTTTTGATTCCTGACTCGCCGACTTCGTGTAAATGAATATCAATTCCTTTTTGATTATCCAAAGCCAATTGAACGGTAAAATCAATCACCTTTTCAATACTTCCATCGATACTATATGGGTCTAAGCCTCCAATAAAATCAACAGTTTTTAATGCTGCGGCTTCTTTCATCAGAGGAGCCGAATCCGTATAATACAATCCATGTTGTGGAAAAGCAACCAATTCAGCTTTGAAGAAATCTTTTTTATGCTCTAAAGCTTTTTCTAAATTTTCTAAAGACTTTAATCCAGAAGTAGGATCAATATTGAAATGGGTTCTTGCAAAACTTGTCCCATAACCTTGTAGCAAAGAAATCAATTGTTCTGCACGTTCAACAGAGGTCTTTAAAAGTTCAGGGATAATCTCCTGCTCATAAGTAATCATGTCTTTTACCGTTTTTCTTTTCGGTGAAAGCGCTTGCCAGGGCAGTCCATATAAAGTCTTATCTAAATGCACGTGCATGTCTTTGAATGCAGGAAGCATCAAAAACTCTTTTGCATCAATCCCCTTTGAATGTACATCATTAGGTCTGACAGCCTTTATTCTTCCGGCTTCAATTTCAATACAAAAGAGAGCTGTTTTTGTTCTGACAACCTCTTTATCATCATATTCAAAGCCTGTTTCCAGACGTACATTTTTTAATGTATAACTTCCTGTACCGATAGATTGATATTCTGACTTCATACTCATGATTTTACACCACAAAGTTACATCCGTCATATCTAAACCAGGTGTACCAATTATATCAACATTTGTATCAATTATTATTCTTTAAATTGAGAAGGAGTCATTCCTGTCTGGGCTTTAAAAAATTTGGAAAAACTGGCGTGATCATAGAAACCAAGATCATAGACAATATCTTTTACCGACATTTCTGAAACCTTCAGCAGCCTTTTTGCTTCAAGTAAGATCCGATCCTGGATAAGAGAAGAAGCTGAAGCATTCAAGTTTTTCTTGCAGACAATATTTAAATAATTTGCAGAAATACTCAACTTTTCAGCATAAAAAGAAACAGAACGCTCTTCTTTAAAATGTTTATCGATTAAATGTAAAAATTTGGAGATAATGGGATTTGAATTAAAGATTTCAAAATCATTAAAAGTCCCTTCAACGGATTTACTTATGAGCAATCCGATCACTTCACTTCTTTTTTGTATCAATTCCCAGAATGCCACTTTTTCATTTAAAATACTCTGAATGCCTTTAAACTCATACAAAAGCAATTGATATATTTCCTTTGAAATAGTAATAACAGGATGATTGTGGTAGTAAGAAGCAGAAAACCTTAAGGCAGGTAAGAAACTTTCAAACCATTCACGACTTATCATTAACTGATATCCTATTGTTTCTTTCTCTATGATCCAATGATGAACCTGGCCTGGAAAAACCAGGTGAACCTGATTGTTTTCAACTTTATATTCTTTAAAATCAATCGTATGAAAGCCTCTGCCCTGTTCAAAAAGATTAATGATAAAAAAATCATGCTTATGAGGTTTATCAATTGATCTTTCCCCATGAAGCTCATTAAACACCAGATTACAACCCTTCGACTGATCTTCACTAAATTCATGAATACCTAAAACAGGAAAATAATCTGATCCGTGACTCATTCTACTCTTAATTTACTTTCTAAAATAAGTAAATTTTATGAGAGTGAATAACAGACTTTACTAAAAGACTACATTTCCCTGATGAATTAGAGATTCTACATGTGAAATCCTTGAAACAGCCTCTGCGGAACAGCTGGCGTTAAGAAATACCAAATTAGCATCATCCCCTTTTTTAGGCCATTGCTGATTTCCTTTGTCATCTAAAGGAAGAATATTTCCCGTCGCCAGTTTCAAACTTCTTGATAATAAAAACTCTGTTGAATATCCATACAATTGCACCATCAGATTCGCTTTCTGCAAAACACTTCCCGTTCCGAAAGTATTCCAATGATCAACAATACTGTCATTACCTGTTAAAACCAATACATTATGCTTATATAGGGTGGGAATTGGCATAATAAGACTTCCGAAAGGAATAGTAGAAACAATTCCTATTTGAGCATTCGCCAATTTTTCAGCAACTTCCTCTTGTTTTGGTTTATCCAATTTTCCTAATACAAAACAATGACTTAAGTAGGTTTTCCCCTTAAGACTGGAATTTTCATTGACTTTATCAATTAAATACTCTACGGTTTTTAATCCTGATTCTCCTGATTCATGCAAATGAATGTCAATTCCTTTTTTATGGTCCAATGCCAACTGGACTGTAAAATCAATTGTTTTTTCAATGGCCCCATCAATCGTATATGGATCTAGCCCACCGATGTAGTCGATATCCATAGAAGCCGCCTCTTTTAGATAAGGTACTGAATCGGTATAAAAAACTCCATGTTGAGGAAAGGCAACCAATTCTGCTCCAAAAGTTTTCTTTTTATTTACTAAAGCCTTTTCAAGATTTTTTAATGAATCCAGTTTTGAAGTGGGCTCAACGTTAACATGGCTTCGTGCAAAGGAAGTACCCTTAGATTGCAGCAATTCTATCATTTTTTCAGCTTTAAAAGTTGAATTTTTCAACATTTCCGGAAGTATCTTTTGCTCCAACGCGATCATCCCCTTTACACCACCTGTTCTTTTTCTTACCGCCTGCCATTGGTCACCATAAAAAGTCTTATCCAAGTGAATATGCATATCCTTAAATGCAGGAAGCATCAAAAAGCCTTTGACATCAATTGCTTTACTATTAGGTTGATTCGGAGCTATTGCTATTATCTTTCCGTTTTCTATTTCAACGCAGAACAAATCAGTTTTCGTCGAGATCACCTCCCCTTCTTCATATTCAAAACCGGTTTCCAAACGTACATTTTTAAGGCTAAGCTTCCCTTTTGCTAAAGGAGAGATGTTTTCTGAAAATAAATTTGTAGCACTCATAGTACCTGAAGTTAAAGTTAATCCTGCCATTGCCAGAGCAGAACTTTTAATAAAGTCTTTGCGGGATATATTATTTGAAATGTTCATTCCGAGTCGATTTATTACAAAGTTAAGAACACCGCATCTAAAGAACGAGTATAGTTTATAACAGTTTCTGTATGATTTATGCTTTGGAATATTAATTGGTTTAATCGTGTACTAAACTGTTTCTTCAAATTTTCGATTTGCTAACTTCTAAGGAAAAAAACAATAGTCATTAATTAAGCAACATTAAAAATTTTCTTTAAAGTTCAAATATCAAAATCTATATTTAAAACAAACGGTTTTGATATTCCTATCTATTTTTCTCTTATTACCATTAGTAACAATTAAAGAAATTTCAGATTCCAGATTCTATTAATCAGAATTAATAAGTTTAAGTTTTTACTCATTACGATTTGCAACCTTCACTATCCTTTTACCAACGTTTTCTCCATTCAATACACCGACCAAAGCTTCCGGAAGCTTTTCAAACCCATCAATAATATCTTCTTGAACGATTATACTCCCAGATTTCACCCACTTCTCCAAATCTTGGATTGCCCTGTCTTGCTCATGCAAAAAATCAAACAATAAAAATCCCTTCATAATAAGGCTTTTCAATATAATCTGACCAGGAATTCCAATTGGCCCGACATCAAGTTTTTTTTGGTCATATTGAGATATGGCTCCACAGCAAACAATCCTCCCGTAATTAGCCATATTGGAAAGTACAGCATCTAATATGCTTCCTCCCACATTATCAAAATAGATATCAATTCCGTTCGGGCACGTCAAGCGCAGATTCTCCTCTATGTTTCCTTCCTTGTAATTCACCACCGAGTCGAACCCAAATTGCTCAACCAATATATTGCATTTTTCAACACCACCTGCTATTCCAACCACAGTACATCCTTTAATTTTTCCAATTTGCCCAACAATCGAGCCTACGGCACCGGCCGCTGCAGAGACTACTAATGTATCCCCAGGTTTAGGCAAACCGCACTGCAAAAGTCCAAAATAAGCTGTAAGTCCAGGAACTCCAAAAATACTCAGAAGATTCGTAAGCGGTTCTATCTCTGGTAAAGCAACCAATTTGTTTGCTGGAATAGTTAAATAAGTCTGCCAGCCTGTCTCAGCAATAATAAGGTCCCCCGGTTTCAGATGACCTACCTGTGACTCCATCACCTCAACTAGTGCCAATCCCGGCATCAATTCATTATCCCGAAGTATAGGCCTATAAGTGTCAGCCTGCATCCACGCACGGCTGGCAGCATCGATTGCTATGTATAGTGTCCGTCCCAATACCTCGCCAACTTTTGGCACGGGCAACATCGTTTTTTTGAAGTTAAAATTTGTTGTATTTAATTTTCCTTTAGGTAAACTGGTTAATACAATTTGGTTGTTCATTAAATTCATGACTTAAATATTAATTATTTGTATGACGTTTGATATCGAAATTCGACAATAGCACATAGTTAACAATGCCTACTAATTGCTAAAAGTATTGTTGACTCTTTACTATTTTCTGTATTGTAGACTTATCTATTCCTTGAACCTCTTTCTACATTCGGCTAAATGATTGTGGTGTAATTTTCAGGTATGATGCGATCATCTATTGGGGTACGTATAATGCTAAATCAGGATATCTTCTCACAAATTCAGTGTACTTTGTTTCACCATTCCATAATGTAGAAAATCATGGCCCTTTAATTTGTTGAGTAAAGCACTCTCGGTCATGCTTTTCAAAAAAAGATAAAGTGATAAAATTTGGAGGCTTACCTTTTCTATAGCTACTTTTTTGACGACGAATATTTTTGAATCTATGACTGCCTGTATAGCTTCGCCCATACGAATACCGTAATAATAACTCTCCAACTCTATTACAGACTGCCCAGAGCGAACAAAATATTTTGTAACATCTGAACCAGAGTTGTCATATCGAAAATTCGTAAAATTCCGCTATCTACAAAAGCTATTTCCGAAGAAATCTCTCCGCTCACTTTCATATATTCATTTGCTCTCAAAGTGCGTATGCTGAAGCAGACAGAAAGATTTCAATATCGTTTTCGGATAATATTTTTTCCATTATTTTAAAATTCCTTGTTCAAAAATACTTTTGGCACAAGATAAAACAGCTTCTTCTCCTGGTATAGGCTGCCACTGTAATTCATTCTTAGCCCTATCCACATTGACTCTTCTCTTCACGCCCAAATCAATAATAACAGGTCTTAAAGAAGAATCAAATTTAGAAAAAAGTTTCACAATGAAATTGGGTAGCTCTCTGGTTGGAATTTTTCTTTCCGGGTAAACTTTTTTAAGTATTTGTGCTATATCTTTCATCATCAGAAAACCTGACGATAAGAGATAACGGTTATTAGCCGCTGAGGTTACCTCCATTGCTTTAATTAAGGCATCTGCTACAGAACGTACATCAATGACTTCAAAACCAATTTGTGGTACAGCAGGCATACTTCCGTCCATCAGTTTGATTACAATATTAGCAGAAGTACCATAGTCTTTTTCCAATACAGGGCCAAGAATAGCTCCAGGCAAAACAGTAGACAATTCCATTTTTGACGGATACTTTTTCATAAATTCCCATGCAGCAGCTTCCGCAACAGTTTTGCTTTTGAAATAAGGAGAAAGGTCTTGTTTATAATTTATATCTGTCCAGATCGATTCATTCAGTACACTTTCAAGCTGTCTCTTTGTTTTTCCATATACTACTGCAGCCCCGGACGAGGTTAATACCACTCGTTTTACATTATTCTGAGATGAAGCCTTTAAAATATTTAATATTCCTTCTTTAGCAGGAAGGATTAAATCATCTTCGTGTTTAGGCAATTCTCTGGGAAATGGAGATGCAATATGTTGAACGTAATCCATACCTCTTGTAAGATCAGTCCATATATTGGCATCATTTAAATCTGCCTGAAAAAATGATAAATTGTCTACATAACGTGTGTGCTTTGCTATTACATCTTTAATTGATCCTGCTCTACTCAGACTTCTCAATGTACCTTTTACTTCGTATCCTTTTTCAAGAAGTTGGATTGTTGTATGTGATCCAAGGAAACCACTGATACCAGTTAATAAAACTTTTTTTGTATCCATCATTATATTATTTGATACAAAATTGAAGAATATCAGAACGATCACAATTACCATTTGTTAAAAAATGCAGCAATATTTTTTTTGAATTAACGTGAATTTAGGTTAAGCAAAGTTTAAAAAGAAAATACCCAGTGTTTAAATCAAAAAATAAGACCGGGTTTACAATCCGGTCTTATTTTTTGATTTATTTATTGGAATATTCAAATTTTCTCACTGCTTCCAATGTCATATCAATTTCTTTATCTTTAATGGCATCACTGATAAAGTATGTCTCATAACCACTTGGTGGAAGATATATTCCATTGGTTAGCATTTGATGGAAAAAATTATTGAACAAGGAATGATTCGCTTCCTGCGCTTCATCAAAATTCGATACCCTATTGATATGAAAGAAAACCGACATCATAGAACCTTTTCTATTAATCTTATGCGCGATCCCTTTTTCATTTAAAATTTTTCCAATTTCAAAATCTAAGGTTTCCGTTGTTTTATTAAGTCTTTCGAAGAAATTCTGATCATTTTTAATCAACTGAAGTGTTTTTAAACCCGCTCTCATAGCCAAAGGATTTCCACTTAATGTTCCAGCCTGATATACTCCCCCTTTCGGAGCCAGATGATCCATGATTTCGTTTCTTCCAGCAAAAGCTCCTACCGGAAGACCTCCACCGATCACTTTTCCGTACGTTACTAAATCTGCTTTCACATTGAAAAGTTCCTGAGCACCTCCAAAAGCTAATCTGAATCCTGTCATGACCTCATCAAAAATTAATAAAGCTCCATTCTCATCACAGATCTTTCTTAAGTTTTGTAAGAAATTATTTCCCGGGAGAACACATCCCATATTTCCGGCAACCGGCTCAATAATTACAGCGGCAATTTCTCCCTGATTATGACGGAATAAGTCTTCTACCTGTTCAAAATCATTATATCTTGCTAATAAAGTATCTTTTGCAGTTCCAGCTGTTACACCCGGAGAATTTGGATTTCCAAAAGTAGCGGCGCCACTTCCTGCTTTGATCAAAAATGAATCTGAATGACCATGATAACATCCTTCAAACTTCACAATCTTATCTCTTCCTGTAAAACCTCTCGCCAATCTTACAGCACTCATACAAGCTTCAGTACCCGAAGAAACCATTCTGATCTGATCAATATTTGGAACGTTCTCTACAATAAATTTTGCAATTTCAGTTTCCAGCTCTGTAGGAGCACCAAAAGAGAACCCTTTTTCCGCCTGAATTTTTAATTCTTCCAAAACTTCAGGGTGAGTATGTCCCAAAATTGCAGGACCCCAAGAATTAATATAATCAATGTAGGTATGATCATCCGCATCCGTAAGGTAAGCTCCTTTTGCCGATTTCATGAACACAGGAACTCCACCCACTGATTTGAATGCCCGAACAGGGGAATTCACCCCTCCCGGAATGTATTTATAGGCTTCTTCAAATAAAGCCGAACTTCTTTGATACTTCATTTTTTTATTTTTTATTATTTAACCCTCGAAATAAAGGGTTCCATCTTCTCCTGCATAATTTTTTTGTCCATCAACCATTTTAAAGTATAGCTGAAATGGATAGCCATTTTTTAGAATCTTACTATCTGGATAAAATTCTCCATCTAAAATTCGATTATCTGGAAGAATTGTTTTAAAAATTCGATTATTCTGATTGTTTGGATCAGGCTCAGAAAGAATAATAATGCCACTACCATCTATTAAAGCAATTGACAAGTACTTGATTGGATAAAGTTCATTAGAGTTCTCATCCATCAAACCAAATAACCAGCCATTCGAATCTGTTGTTACAACATAAAATTTTCCATTATAAATTTGTACTCCAACATGTGTAATATTAGGAGTATCTAAAAATATTTTCTTGAGTTTAGGAATATAAATCCCTATAGATCTATTATTTAAAACTATTTCAAGATAATTTATTCTAAAATTAAAACTGTATTGATCATTATCGAAAGGCTTCAGCATCTTCCAATCTTCTTCATCTAAACTCTCTCTTATCATTTTGCCCTCGTAGGTCTTAGAAGAAGACCATCCCGAGTCATTCAATACAGTATTTGAAACAGTAACAAATCTATCCAGTCTCATTTTAGATTTAATAGAATACCTGTATAAGTCAAATCCATCAAAAACAACATATGTATCACCACTTATACTTATAGGTATGCCTTCTGAAATAAAAGGCATTATCTGAATAGAGTTTTTATCAATAATACCAAATTTACCATTTTGTTCAGCGTGAAACCCACCAACAGAATGATCATAAAAACTAATACTGTAATATTGTGGCTGAACCATTACACGTCTATTTGCATCACATAATCCCCAGACTTTTCCTCTTCTGTATGGAATATAGTCCAGTTCCTGCGAAAACATAGTACAGGATATGAATAATAAAAATATCCATAGATATTTAATATCCATATTGAGCATTTTCATGGTTTGACTGGGTATTAATTTCTAGGCTTCTTATCTATCAGGTAAATTAACTGGCCTGCAGAAGGTTGCTGACCTTCATCCATTCTGTTTTTTGCGTATAGTTTATGTAGCTTAATTCCGAATTTCTGTGCAATATCATGCATATCTTCACCTGATTCAGCTTTGTAAATTGCTGTATTTCCAGCTGAATTTTTTGATTCAAGAAATACAATTTCGTTTTTCTTAAGAGTGGTACCTTCCAATTCATTCCATTTGATCAACCTGCCTTCGCTTACTTTGAATTTATTGGCAATGTATTTCACATCGGTATCTTCAGGAATAACAATGTATTTTAAACCATCATTCGGATGACTTTTTATTAAAATAGAATTGAGAATTTCAGCTTTTGTTTTAATTCTTTCTACCCTTTTCTGTTGCTGTGCATAAGAAGTCTGCTTATATGGTACACTCACTGTAACAGGGTCTTTTTTTGTAACTTTTGAAGGCTCCAGCTTTGCCATAAAAGCTCTGTCATCTTTTAGATCCGGATACATGCTTAATACGGCATAAAGAACCTCTCTAGAATTGGTATTATCAAACTCATAAAGTTTATATCTTTCAATTTTACCAATCAGAATAGAAGCATAACGAGGGTTAGTGGCATATCCAGCCTTTTTTAAACCATACGCCCAAGCTTTGTAATCTTTCATATCCAGATTGAACAAATTGGTGTAATACTTTCTTGTTGATAAAAATATCGAATGATCTTCGTAGGACTGTCTGGGATCATCATATACACGGAAGCACTCATTAGGTGCATCGTCAGTATGTTTCATCGTTTTACCGGTCCAGTCTTCTTTACATTTTATCCCAAAGTGATTTTTCCCTTCCTGAGCCAACCTGCTTTGCCCCCCTCCTGTCTCCAAAAGTCCCTGAGCAAGAGTAATAGAAGCGGGAATTTTATATTTCTCCATTTCTTCTACTGCATATTGAGCAAATTTTTGAATATACTGGTCTTCAGTAGCCCAAGTCTGAGCTGAGAATTTTGACAAAACTAAAAGGCTTATTAGCAAGAAAAGTCTTTTCATGTTTTTCAATTTTTACTTTATATAATTAATTTTCTATTCTGTTTTTCTAAAAGCAAATTAGCACCTTCAATCCCTTGTAAACCTCCGGTATGAAAGCATAAAATCTTGCTATCTTCAGGAAAATAACCTTCATCAATCAGTTCAAAAACTTTTTGCATCATTTTTCCTGTATAAATCGGTTCAAGAGGAATATCATATTTCTCTTTAAAATCATTCATAAAACGAATGTTTTCATCCTTTATTTTACCATAACCTCCAAAACTAGAATCTATTAGATTAAAATTTTTCTTTAAGGTTAATTGATAGATCGTTTCCTGTAATGAAGAATCATCAACTACTTTAAAACCTATAACTTTCTGATTCCCTTCACAAAATTTCAAAATACCAGCAATTGTTCCTCCCGTCCCAACTGCCGTGCAAAGATAATCAAATTCTTTTGTTTCATTATTAAGCATCATTTTTACACCTTGAACAGCATCATCATTGGTTCCCCCTTCCGGAACAATTAAAGCCCCGGGAAATTCCTGTTGTAAAAATTCTGATAATTTTTCTTTATTGCGATATTCTTCACGGGAAACAAATTTTAGGTTCATCCCGTTTCTAAAAGCAAAAACCAATGTAGGGTTATCCCGCCATTTATCTTTAAGTTCCTCACCTCTTATAATTCCAATTGTACGAACTCCCAATAATTTTCCTACTGCAGAAACAGCAGAAATATGATTAGAAAAAGCGCCACCAAAAGTGATGATCAATGGATCTTCAATATGGATTCCTAAATAATTATTAACATTATGAAAAAGTTTCCAGTACTTATTTCCCGAGATCAAAGGATGAACAAGATCTTCTCTTTTAATGAAAAGTTTAACCTTTTTATCGATGAAAATTTCCTGAATGGGAATTTTTTCGGTTGGGACTTTTAATAGCATTTTAATTTAAATGATACTGTTTTAACAAAATTAGTGTTTTTAGCATTAACAAGTGTTCTGATGGTTTTGACTTAAACCAAACTCAGACCCTTATTATAAGTATTTCCAAAATCTCCATAATTTTCTTTTTTTCAGATAGTTGAGATCACTTTCCATCGCATAGGCTTCTCTTTCAAACGAAATATTCTTATAAGCCAGATAAGGATCTTTAAGCTTGAAAAGGTGATAATAATATTCTATAACATAGAAAATATAGAAGAAAAATATCAGTAGTTCTAATTGTTGTCTTAAATGAATTTTCTCGTGATTGATCAATACATTATTTTCCTTATCTTCGGGTTTCCTTACGAAGATAAAGGGAAAGAGAGCAATGCCATTAATTTTTAATTTTTTTAATGGTTTTTGGCACACAATTATCATAGTAACAAATATAAAAGTTTTTGATCAAGATTTAACTTATGGCTCATTTTGACATCAAAGAACATGAAGACTTTTACTACAATGAACAAGGGTACAAAGTTTTTACAGAAAAGTTTCATCTGAAACGAGGATATTGTTGTAAGAGTGGCTGTAGACACTGTCCTTACGGATACGATAAAAAGACCGATACATTCATTAAAAACGATAAAAAAAATAAATAAAATGAAAAAATATATTTTTATTTTGTTAGCCGCGGCTACTTTAGGATTAACTTCTTGTAGCCCATTTCAGGTACGTTCTGACTACGCCGAAACAGCAAATTTCACATCTTATAAAACTTATAAAATAAGAATTGATGACTTGAAATTGAATGATATTGATAAAGATAGAGTTCTGAATGAACTATCGAGACAATTACAAACTAAAGGTCTTTCATCAGGAGAAAATCCAGATTTAATTGTCAATGTAAAAGCCAATCACAAAAAAATAACAGATATTAACAGTACTTCTCCTTACGGAATGTGGGGATGGGGTGGTTCTTTCGGTTGGGGAATTGGAATGAGCAGAACATGGACGAGCAACTACAACGAGGGGGCTCTAATTGTTGATCTTATTGACACAAAAACCAATAAACTTGTTTGGCAGGGAATCGGTAGCGGAATTTCTGTAGATTCTCCAAAATCAAAACAAAGACAAATTCCAGAAATCATGGCGGAAATAATGAAAAATTATCCTCCACAGAGAAAATAAAATTTATTTAGATCAAAATTATATATAAAGCCAATACAGCCCTGTATTGGCTTTTTTGTGCTCAAAAACGTGGAAAAGACTCAGGAAATCTCACGAATACAGCTAAATATAGCATCTAATGCATAGCATTCAAAATTAACAATAATGTAATTTATCTTTTCGTAAAATTGTAGTAATCTTACACCCTAAATTTTATTAATATGAAAAAAATTATCTTATTTCTTGCTTTTGCAGGTGTTGCTAATGCCCAGGCTCCGTCGGGTTATTATTCTTCTGCAAATGGACTTACCGGTGCTTCTTTAAAAACGGCACTAAGCACCATCATAACAAATGGACATCAGGACAAAGGATATGGCGGATTATGGACCGCTTATAAAACAACTGATATTGATAAAACCTACGAAAACGATGGGTCTATTATGGATATCTATTCTGAAAAGCCTACTGCTGCGGATCCTTATAACTATACGGTAGTTACTAACCAATGTGGTACTTATTCAGTAGAAGGAAATTGCTACAACCGTGAGCATATTGTTCCACAAAGTTTATTTAATGAAGCTTCACCAATGGTTTCCGATGTGAATTTTATCAGAGCAACTGATGGAAAGGTAAATGGAATGAGATCTAATTATCCTTTCGGAAAAGTTGGAACAGCTACATTCACCTCTAAAAACGGTTCAAAACTAGGAAATTCTGTTTCTTCAGGATATGGTGGAACAGTTTTCGAGCCTATCGATGAATTCAAAGGTGATGTTGCCCGTATGATCTTTTATTTTGTAACACGTTATCAAAGCAAACTTTCTACTTTCTCTTCAGGTAACATGCTTGGAAATACAACTTTCCCTGGATTACAAACCTGGGAGCTTAATGTTTTATTAGCCTGGCATAATCAGGATCCTGTTTCTCAGACAGAAATCGTCAGAAACAATGCTACTTATACTTACCAGGGAAATAGAAATCCTTTTATTGATAATCCGGCTTATGTAGATCAAATTTGGGGATCTCAGCAGCCTTCAAATGATACACAGGCACCCACTACAGTTACAGGTCTTACCGTTTCAGGAAAAACATCCAGTAGTGTTTCTCTTTCATGGAGTGCATCAACAGATAATGTAGGAGTTTCTTCTTATGACGTTTATATGAATGGAAGCTTAAAAACCAATGTTAGCTCCACTTCTGCTAATATTTCAGGATTAAGTTCTTCTACCACCTATAATTTCTATGTAGTGGCTAAAGATACAGCTGGAAATACTTCTTCAAACAGTTCAACCGTTTCTGCAACAACAGAATCCGGAACCACTAATCCGCCAACTGATTGTGTAAATGAAACTTTTGAAACAATTCCTACAGGCAGCTCATCAAGTTATTCAACAAGAACGTGGACTAACAGTGGAATTACTTGGACAGCAACAGATTCCAGAACTGACCAGACAATTTCTAACAAAGCAATTACTGTGAGAGATGGTTCTTTAAAATCAAGCAGCTCAAGTAACGGTATTGGATCATTAACAGTGACAACTCAATTAAAATTCAGTGGAAGCAACGGAACATTCAATGTTCTTGTCAATGGAACGCAGGTAGGAACAATTCCTTATAGCGCAACAACTGCAACTACCACTATTAATAACATCAATGTTTCCGGTAATGTGATTGTGACATTAGAAAATAATTCAACAAGTAACAGAGTGGCTCTTGACAACCTAAACTGGACTTGTTACTCTGGAACGGGAAAGCAAAGCAAGAGCACTGCTTCCGACTTACAGATAGAATCCAGAGATTTACAAATCTACCCTAACCCAATTTCAAATCAGGAAATCTTCGTTAAAGGTGAGACTCAAAATATTAAAGTAGCGGAGATCTATAATTTACAAGGGAAAGTAATGCAGACTATTAACAGCCCTTTTAAAAACAGCAGAAACTCAATTAAAATTAAAAGTCTTGAACAGGGAATTTACATTCTAAAATTAGATAACTCTAGTTTGAAGTTTATCGTTAAATAAAAATTTAACTTAATTATAAATATAATGGCTTCTCTTTAATTAAAGAGAAGCCATTTTACTATTAAATATTATTTTAATTCTCTTTAGCTGTGCTTATTACCTTTTATTATACAATCATTCAAGAGATTATTTTTTAAATAAAAAAGACTACAATTTTCATTGCAGTCTTTTTAGTTATCATTAACTGGATATTTATTTACCCATGTTTTTTAATTGATTAATTTGATCCATATAACCGCTCCAACCCACTGTTGAAAGAACAAAGATCATGTATATTAAACTTAGAATTCCTATAATAAGACCGATAATACATAATATTCTTCCTACTTTCAAATTATCAAAATCTGAATATAAACTTGGATTTTGTTGATATAAAGCATTATCCTTATTATAAAGGTTCATTCCGATTAATCCGCAGATTACTCCAACAATTCCGTTACAGCAGCAACTTCCTAAGATTGCAACGATTCCTAATACTAATACTGTTGTTGCGTTTGGTAATTTTTGATTCATAGTTTTTTATTTTAATAATTTTAATTTATTGGTAAAGGATGTCTGTAAAAATAGGAAACTACCATGATAATTGAATTAATAATTGCTAAAAAAACTAATGCATTACCGTAATTTCTTTTTTTGTCAATAAAATTCAACCCCACAGTACATAAAAAAAGCAGTAAGGTATATACTGCAGGAAACATATGAAAGGCTTCCGAAAATTTTCCCTCAAAAACCAAAACTATTGCTCTTTGTGTACCACAACCAAAGCATTCTATTCCTAAGAATTTCTTACTTGGACAAGGCAGCATAAAATCTTCGATTTTCATTTTTGGTATTTTTACTATTATTATCTAAAATTAAGAAGAAATTTTAGCTCTGAGATATTGATGCGGAAAAAAACATTCTTCCTGCATTTCAAATGAGCCCTGAATGGCAATATATGGATTCCTCAAAATCTCTCTGGCAACAAAGATCAGATCTGCGTCTCCTTTTTGTAAAATATTTTCGGCTTGTTCCACTTTAGTGATCAAACCTACTGCTCCTGTCTTTACTCCAGCTTCATTTCTTACCCGTGAAGAGAAAGGTACCTGATAACCATCAAAAACAGATATTTTTGCTCCATGGATATTTCCACCACTGGAAACATCTACTAAATCTACATTATGATTCTTTAAAACTCTTGCCAATTCTACACTGTTATCAACACTCCATCCATTTTCAGCATATTCAGTTCCTGAGATTCTAACAAATAGGGCTACATTTTCGTTCAACTCATCATTGACTGCGTCTACAATTTCTAATAGAAATCTTATTCTGTTCTCAAAACTTCCCCCATATTCATCTGTTCTGATATTAGAAAGTGGAGATAAAAATTGATGGATCAAATAACCATGTGCCCCATGAATTTCTATGATGTCAAAACCAGCTTTAACAGCTCTTCTTGCAGCAGTCTTAAAATTTTGAACCTGTTCTTTAATTTCTTCAACAGTTAAAACATGTGGAATTCTTTCAGTCGGATGATAAGGAATTGGACTTGGAGCAAGAGTTTCCCATCCTTCCTCCATGGGAATCTGAATATTATTCCAGGTAGATCCTTTTCTTCCAGCATGCGCCAGCTGGATTCCAATCTTACTTTCAGAATTTGAATGAATGAATTCTACAATTTTCTGAAGCTTTGCCGCCTGTTCGTCATTCCAGATACCCATACATTTATTGGTAATTCTTCCACGAGGTTCAACACCCGTTGCTTCAACCATTACTAATCCTGTTCCTCCTTGGGATCTACTTCCATAGTGGACAAAATGAAAGTCATTTGCTAATCCGTTTTCACACGAATACATACACATGGGAGACATTACCCAACGGTTTTTCAGTTCAACATTTCTAAACTGTATTGGAGTATATAACATCTTTATCTATTTTGGATTTTAATATTAAATGACTGAATAAAATTGGCTTGCCTACGTGCTGAAAAAGAACTAATTTTATCCCCCCTTTTTAGGCTCCAATATATGAAAAAAGACATACAGATCGGCTATGAATACTTTAAAAATAGTAGCGAACTGAACGATATAGAAAAAAAACTTTTCGAAAGAGCGAAACTAGCTCGTGAAAATGCTTATGCCCCTTATTCTGAGTTTTTTGTTGGCTGTTCCATTTTGCTGGAAAACGGTGAAATTTTCTCTGGAAACAATCAGGAAAATGCAGCCTTTCCTTCAGGACTTTGTGCTGAGAGAACAGCTTTATTCTGGGTTGGTGCTAACTTTCCGGATCAAAAGATCAAAAAGATCTTTATCGTGGGCGGACCTAAAGAATTTTCTGAAAAGAATCCTCCTATCCCTCCATGTGGAGCGTGCAGACAAAGTTTAATGGAGTACGAAACAAAGCAAAATGAAAATATTGATCTTTATTTCTCAAGCATGAATGATGAGATTGTAAAAGTTCATTCCATTAAAGATCTACTACCTTTCTATTTTGATGCTACGTTTTTATAATCACTAAGAGTAAAATCATGAAAGTTTAAATTTGCTTATCAATATCATTTAATAACAGAATATTTCGTGATTTCTGATTTAAAAAAACACATTTTAATAGATAAAATTGGCGTTTCTTTTTAAAAACTTATCTTTGCAAAAATTTTGGTTTTCAAGCTATTGAAAATAATAGGGAATTGGGTGGAAAACCCAAACTGTCCCCGCAACTGTAAATCGCAACTATCATATTCTATAACAAACCACTGTGCAAACGGGAAGGTATAGAAAAGCGAAAGTCAGGAGACCTGCCAAAATGATAATATCAAAAATATATTGCTTTCGGAGGAAAAGTAAAATAGTATGAAAAAAACTTTAGTACTACTTTTATCGTCATCTGCCTATTTTTTTTGTCTGGGACAGGAGAAAGCAATTGACACCGTGTATATTTTTGACAACCAAATGAATAAAGTAAAGCTTTTTCATAAGGTAAATACGATTACTCCACAAGATGTGGAAAAAAACTCCACCAATCTTTCAGAGCTTCTACGTTTCCAGTCCAGCGTTTACATTAAAGAAAATGGCCGTGGTGCTGTATCTTCGCCTTCATTTAGGGGAACAACTGCACAACAGACTGCTTTTGTATGGAATGGGATTAATATTAACTCCATATTTCTTGGACAAGGAGACATTAATAATATCCCTTTATTCGGATATGATCAGATCGGAATAAAAGCAGGTGGTGGAAGTGTCATTTATGGAAGTGGTGCTATTGGAGGAAGCATTCACCTCAATAACAATTTAGGCTTTAATGATGGCTTCAAAGCATCTTTATATTCTGAGGCAGGTTCTTTTAACACCTTTAATAATTTTGCTCAAGCTGCCTATAGCAATGATAAGTTCAGTTTTAAAGTTTCGGGAAATCACTCGATCAGTCAGAATGATTATGAAGTTGAAGAGAAAAATTACCTAAACAGAAACGGGAAATATTACAATACAACATTTAATGTTGGTATATCATACAAAATTGCCAATCATCAAACCCTTTCGTGGCAAAGTCAGTTTTTTGATTCCGCTCAAAACTATCCCATTTTTGTCGAAAATGGGAACAGAACAAGATATGAGACACAAAGTACCAGAAGCTTACTTTCTTGGGACATCAATAAAAGTAAATTTTCGAATAGCCTAAAAGCAGCTTATACAGAAGAAAACTTTCAATATTTCGGCAATTATAACGCTCCAAAAACAAGTGGATCTACAGGAAAGAATTACATTTTTAAAAATGATTTTAACTATTTCATTGTTCCAAAACTGAATTTTAATGTAATTACTGAATTTCAGGTGAATAAAGGAGAAGGATATCAGCCCGTCATCCCAGGTATAAAAACAGAGGGAATTGGAAATGTAAGTAGAAATGTGGGATCTGTGGCTGGATTATTACGCTATTTCCCAACGAAAGATCTGCGTTTTGAGGCTGGAGTAAAAAAAGATTTTGTTGAAAATATAAATGCACCTCTGCTTTATTCATTTTCCGGAAAATGGGATCCTCTACAATGGTACAGCGTAGGTTTGAATATATCCAAAAACTTCAGATTTCCTACTTTCAATGAGCTGTATTGGAATCCCGGGGGAAACCTTGATTTAAAACCAGAAACATCATTCCAGATAGATATGGATCATGATTTTAAATTTGGTGCGTTTAAACTTACATTAAGCCCATATTATCTTAATATTTCAGACAATATTGTTTGGCTTCCTACAGAATACGGTTATTGGTCTCCTGTAAATATCAACAAGGTGGAATCTTATGGTTTAGAATCTCAGATTACATTTGATAAAAAATTCAATGAACACCATTTCAGATTCAATGTTGGATATACCTTTGCCAAATCAATTAACAAAGAAACTAAGAACCAGATGGTATATGTCCCACTTCATAAAGTTTTTGGAAATTTTGATTATCAGTACGATTTCTTAAAATTTTATGTTCAAGGTTTATTTAACGGTCTTACATATACCACAACCGATGAAAAAAGAGAAGACGCCCTGGATCCTTATTTTGTTTTAAACACTGGAATTTCGGCAACCATCCTAAAAAAATACATCATAGGGTTTAAAGTAAATAATTTAACCAATACTGTTTATGAAACGGTATCCTATTATCCTATGCCAAAACGAAACTACAGTATTTCAGCAACAATAAATTTTTAATTAAAAATAACATGAAAATAACTAAACTCTTACAACTTTTATTTGCTACCGTATTGCTATTCAATATTTCGTGTAGTAACAATGATGATGATACATTACCAGTAATTACTTATGAAAATGGTTTCTTAATCGCTAATGAAGGGAATTTTGGAAAGCCTAATGCAGAAGTAACTTTTGTTTCAAGAGATCTGACTTTTAGCCAGAACAGTATTTTTTCTAAAAACAATGGAACTCAACTGGGAGATGTTTTACAATCTGTAGCATTCAATGGTGACAAAGCATATCTTCTGTTGAACAATTCCAATAAAATTCAAGTGGTTAACCGTTATACTTTTAAAAGTACAGGTACAATTACTGATCAAATTGATCAGCCTCGTTATGTTGCCGTTACTACTAATAACGTATATGTAACTAACGATAAGTATAACGGTGCAAAATATGTAAGCATTTATAAAAGCTCAGATTTATCTTTCGTTAAAAAAATTACGTTCAATGATGCTGTAGAAAGAATTGTTGAAGCTGGAGGAAACATTTTTGTTCAAAATGCAAGTTTTGGTTTTGGAAACAAAATTACCTACATCAATACTTCAAATAATGAAATACAATCTGTAATCACATTACCAAACGGAAATATCAACAGAACTATTTCTTATAATGGAAATGTTTATGTTATTGCTTCAGAAGCTACAGATTCCTATATTTATCAGATCTCTAATACTGGAAACATTACCAAAACGACTACTTTAACAGGTATTGCTAATGCCACCAATCTTCAGATAGATGGCGGGAAGTATTTCTTCTCTTCTGCCAACAAAGTATATTCAATGAATATGACATCTAATATCACTCCTACAACTCCTATTATTACAGCTGTAGACGGTGGACAATATTATACTTTATATGGATTTAGCGTTGTAGATGGAAAAATCTTCACATCAGACGTTAAAAACTTCACTGAAGACAGTGAAATTACAGTATATACAACTTCAGGATCAAAAATTAAGTCCTTTACAACGGGTAAAGGTTCTAATGGTGTATATCTGAATTAAGAAATTTATACTTCGATATACAAATAAATTTTATTTTTTTTCATCATTTGTGTTTTTTCCGGGCTGCCTTAGGGCAGCCCGGATTTCTTTTATAAAAGATTTAAATAAAAAAGATCTGAAATAGTTTTTCAGATCTTTTTTATTATTTGAAGTTTTATTTTAAATTTTAGCTTCTAGTCCTAATTTTTCAGCTTCAATAATTACGAATCTTTTCGCCTCATCATGGTCATTTAAAATTTCACCTTCTAAAATAGCTTCTTTTACTTTTTCTTTTAAAATCCCAATCTCGCGTCCCGGTTTAAGATCAAACATCTCCATAATTTCTTCTCCTGAAATTGGGGGCTGAAAGTTTCTTACCTGGTCTTTTTCTTCAACCTCTTTTATTTTGACAGCAACATATTCAAAATTACGTTTGAACTTATCCTGTTTTTTAGAATTTTTCGTCGTTATATCTGCTTTACAAAGTGTAAACAGATCTTCCATATCTTCACCGGCATCAAACAATAGCCTTCTTAATGCAGAATCGGATGCATCATCTGTAATCAAAGCAATTGGACGGGATGAAAGTTTTACCATTTTCTGGACATACTTTAAATCTGGACCTAAAGGTAATTTAAGTCTTTGAAAAAGCGTTTTTGCCATTTTTGAACCTAAAAACTCGTGTCCATGAAATGTCCAGCCCGTTCCCTCAACAAATTTCTTTGTGGGAGCTTTTCCAATATCATGAAGCAATGCTGCCCAACGTAGCCAGAGTTTATCTGTATTTAACGAGATATTATCTACCACTTCCAAAGTATGATAAAAATTGTCTTTATGGGTTTGTCCTTCTACCTCTTCTACTCCTTTCAGCTCTATTAACTCTGGGATAATGTATTTTAAAAGCCCTGTCTGTCCTAATAAACTTAATCCGATAGATGGCTTTTCAGACATCATAATTTTATTAAATTCCACCATGATCCTTTCCATAGAAACTATTTTAATTCTTTCTACTTCCTGACTGATCGCCAATAATGAATTTTCTTCTATTGTAAACTGTAAGGTAGAGGCAAAACGAATTGCCCTCATCATTCTCAGTGGATCGTCAGAATAAGTCTGGACAGGCTCTAAAGGTGTTCTTAAAATTTTCTTTTCAAGATCTTCTATCCCATTAAAAGGATCAATAAGTTCTCCAAAATTATCTTTGTTCAAAGAGATAGCCATTGCATTAATGGTAAAATCCCTTCTTTTCTGATCGTCTTCCAGTGTGCCTCCTTCTACTTCAGGTTTACGACTATTTTCAGTATAGCTTTCCTTTCTTGCTCCTACAAATTCTAATTCAAGATCTCTATATTTGATCATCGCTGTTCCATAGGTCTTAAAAACAGAAACTTTTAACTTAGGATCAATTTCTTCAGCTACACTTTGGGCAAGTTCAATTCCACTCTGCTCAGTAACAAAATCAATATCTGTAGATGCTTTTCTTTTCATCAATAAATCCCGAACATACCCACCAACAATATATACTGACTGATTATTTCTGGCCGCTACTTCCGAGATTATTTTAAAAAGCTTTAGATTTTTATTTTGAGTAAGATTGATGAACATATTTATTATTTAATGTAAAACCACTAAGAAATCCAGTTGTAGATCAATGTTTAAAAACTGATGTATTTTAAACAAACTCCATCTTTCTTAATTTCCTAATGGTTAAATGATCTGCAAAGATAATTAAAATCTTGTTTTCTATTCCCGAAGAACTTTTATTCTATTATCACTCCATATTTTTATAACCGAAGATCCTGAAAACTTAGAAACCTTTTCTCGATCTTCTTCCACGGCATAATCAACCAAATTGATTATTTCTGAGGAAATGTCAGAAAACTTTAATGGGCTTTTATCGCCACTAAAATTGGCTGATGTTGACACTAAAGGTTTGTTCAGTTTTGTAATCAGTTTTTTACAGAAATCATTTTTCACTAAACGGATTCCTATACTTCCGTCTTCTGCTAATAATTCCTTGGGTAAGCCTTTTGGATTCTCATAGACGATTGTTACCGGTTTTTCACTTAAGTCAATGATCTCCCAAGCCATCTCCGGAACATCTACCAGGTCCTGCAGTCTTTTCTCAGACTCCACTAAAATGATCATGGATTTATTTTTCTCACGCTTTTTGATATCAAAGATTTTATTGATCGCTTCGACATTGGTCGCGTCACAACCAATCCCCCAGATAGTATCTGTGGGGTAAAGAATCGTTCCACCGGATTTTAATATATTGATAATGTTTTCCATTTTAATTTTTTAGAAGAAAGAATAAAGGTAAAAGACCAAAGACCTTTATTTTTTTGTTTTGTCAAAAATAAGAATTTTCATTATGTTTTGGCTAAAGCCCCCTGGGGGGAATTAAAGAAAAATCAATTATTTTTAACCGTAATTTTTAAATAAATAGAAGAAATCGTCGTAAACAAAATGGAAAACAGCCATAAAAAATAACCTATTTCTAAACTGTATATCTCTCCCATTCTGCCATTCTCAGAAACTAAAATTTCTTTCCAAGAAATAAATGATAAAGATATAGCTGAAGCTAATAATCCAAATAAAATAGCTATAAAATATTCTTTTTTATACAGAAACAAAATAGCCAATAAAAACCATAAATTAGCAGTCCAAATAAAAAACTCTAATATTCCGCCACCCAGAAAGCTAATTGCCCCAAAAAGAAGAATCAATCCAGATTTGTAATCTGTCATCTTACCCAAATCAACAACTTTAAAAGCCTTGAAAAAAAGGGAGATAAAAAAAATAAATAGGGGTATTAGTAAAAAATTTTTCCGGAATATCATTGAAATTTAATTATAACCAATCTTTCTTTTAGTTTTACAGCAAATTCGGCAAATACCTTTCCTCAATAATATGCAAATGATGATAATTGTGTCCAACAATAAGCCTTCCGATTGTTTCAACCGTTATCTCATTTCCGCTGGCAATCCCTTTATTGGCTAAAGCACTTGGATTAAGTGTTTCTAGTAATATTTGAGAAGATTTTCTTACCAATTTGTATTCTTCTAAAAGGGAACTTAAACTTCTTTCATTGGCGAAAGAACGGGCGGCATAATCATTTTCATCAAATCCTGGCAATGCGGCCTCCTCACCTCTTGCAAAAGCAAGAATTCTGTACTGAAACACTCTTTCTGTATCTGATAAATGTAGAAGCAACTCCTTCAATGTCCACTTCCCTTCTCCATAAGCAAAGTGAGATTGCTCTTCAGTAAGAGTAGAATAAATTTCGGTAGTCTTCTCCCCTGATTTGTTTAATTCTCCCATCCAGTCTTCGGATGGAATCTGGTCTAAATATCTTTGAATGTATTTTTGAAAATCGGTCATATGACTTCTATTAGTTATAAGTAATTAGTAATTCTTTATTGATCCGGGTTACTCCATTCATAAAAGTTAACAGAGTCATATAATTCAAATCCACAAGATGGATATAGCTGATTCCCGATATCATTGCTTTTTCCTGTTTCCAACAATACTCCGCTGGCTCCTGAAGATTTACATAGTTCTTTAGCTTCTTCGATTAATTCCTTAGAATAGCCTTTTCCTCTGTAAGAATCATTCACATATAAATCATTCAATATCCAATAGCGTTTCATTCTTGTAGAGGAAAATAAAGGATATAGCTGAACAAATCCTATCAACTTACCTTCTGTTTCAGCAACAAAGAGTTCAGATTCTTTATATTCAATTCTTTCTTTTAGAAATTTTTCCGCACTTGGAATATCAGATTCTTTGTGATAAAAAACCCTGTATTGATCAAACAATTCTGATAACTGAGGTAAATCCTCAGTGGTTGCTTTTCTTGTGTTTTTCATATTAAGATTTGGTTTATAAAAAAACATCCGTTTTTGATCATACTATTTTAAGCAAAATATAAAAAGCATTGATCAAAACCGGATATTTATTGTTTTTAATTTAAGAAAAAGCTCTTTCTAAATCTCCAATAAGATCTTCTGTATCTTCGATACCAACACTTAAACGAACCAAATCGTCTGTGATACCTAATTCAGCTCTTTTTTCTGCAGGAATAGAAGCATGCGTCATTAATGCCGGGTGATTGGCTAAAGACTCTACTCCACCTAAAGATTCAGCTAATGTGAAAACTTTTACTCTTTCTAAGAATTTGATTGCGTCTTCTTTTTTTCCAGATTTGAAAGTAAAAGACACCATTCCGCCAGCTTCTTTCATCTGAGATTTTGCCAATTCATATTGTGCGTGAGACTCTAATCCCGGATAAATTACTCTATCTACAGCAGGATGAGTTTCAAGATATTTTGCTACTTCAAGCCCATTATCAGAATGTCTTTGCATTCTTAATGCCAATGTTTTAATTCCTCTTAATACCAAATAAGAATCATGAGGTCCTAATATACCACCACTTGCAAACTGGATGAAATGTAACTTTTCTCCCAATTCAGCATCTTTAGCGATAAGAGCCCCAGCAATAACATCAGAATGTCCGCCTAAGTATTTTGTAGCTGAATGCATTACGATATCAGCACCCAAGTCGATTGGCCTTTGGATATAAGGAGTTGCAAAAGTATTATCAACCGCTACTAGAATATCTTTTCCTTTAGCAATTTCAACAACAGCTTTGATATCCACCAATTTCATCAAAGGATTCGTAGGTGTTTCCACCCAGATCAGCTTTGTATTATCTGTGATAACGTCAGCAATTTTAGAAACATCATCAAAATTTACGAAAGTAAACTTCAATTGGTATTTTTCAAAAAGTCTTGTGAACATTCTATAAGTTCCACCATATAAATCATCTACAGCAATTACCTCATCACCGGGATTTAATAATTTTAAAACACAGTCGATGGCTGCAAGACCAGAGCCGAAAGCAAGACCTCTTGCTCCGTTTTCGATACTTGCTAAAGAATCCTCTAAAGCCTGTCTTGTTGGATTAGCTGCTCTTGAATATTCGTAACCAGAGTGCACTCCAGGACTTTTTTGTGCAAAAGTAGAAGTTAAAAATACCGGAACATTTACAGAACCTGTTGCAGACTCATGGTGTTGTCCGCCGTGTATAACTTTTGTATTGAAATTCATAATATTTTTCTTTTATAATGTAACAATCTACCAGTGTAACAATTTAACAATTAAAAATACATTGGTACATTGATATATTGGTAAATTTTATTTACATTTTTATTGCGGACTTTATGGCAAACTCTTCTGCAATCTGTTCAATCCATTGTGCTACATCCTCTTCTCCGGTTGCTCTCTGGTAGGTATTTCCTAAAGAAACTAAAATCTGGTGGATGAACATCTTCATCTGATCAACAGGCATTTCCTTGGTCCAAAGGTCAATTCTTAAAGCTTCCATTGTTTTTTCATCCCAAACAGAAATCATTGTTGCTTTAGTCTCTTCCTTTTCAATTCCTCCATCCTGCGCATTCCAGGTTATTAATTCAGGAATATGGTTTTCATCCAATTCAACGTCTATCGTTATCTGAGTCTTTCTCATATCAATTTTAAATTTTTCACAAAGTTAATACTTCTTGAGCTTATCTAAAATTTCTACGAAATTATCTTCATCAGGAAATGGACTATTTAGGTTGAAAACTTTTCCATCAGGATCTATGATAATAAATCTTGGAATTGTCTGGATCTTATACTTGTTCATAAACTCTCGTGCGTCTGATAACCAATATTGTGGCACTTTCGACGGTTTTGTTTTCAAATAATTCACCCACTTGGTTTTATCCTGATCCAAACTGATCGAAATAAACTGAATATTGCTGTAATAGCGATACTGATTACTTCGGGTATCAAATATCGGACGAATCTGTTTACATGGTCCACACCATGTCGCCCACAGATCTATGACCACATACTTTCCTCTGTATTGAGATAGTTGATGAGCTTTTCCTTTATTATCAAGGAGTTTTAAATCTAAAAATGGAGCACCTTTTTGAGAGATATTAAGCTGCTCGAAATTGGATTCAACCAATTTCTGATAATCAATATCTTTTAATTCTTTAATCTCTTTTGCAAAGAGCTGATTTCTTGAAAGACTATCAGATTCTAATTCCATACTTTTAACAAGATGTTTTGTTAAAAGACGATCTTTATTAATTCCATTTGGCAGAGTATTTAATTTTATAAAAAGAATACTGTCAGCATTTGATAATCTATCCTTATCAGTAAGCATTTGATCAAGTTTATATTGAATATAATCATCATTCTTGCTTAATAATAGAGTTGGGTTTTTAATTCCTGTATTTAATTCTGTCAGAAAGGAAGCTGGAGGAGCAAATTTAGGATCATCATAGGAAGTCATTTTTCTATAATTATTAATCTCATTCAAATATTGAATAGCAAGCAACTGCTTTCGGTATGCTTTATATTCATCAGAAAGTGCATGATTCTCGGAATCTGTATAATACTCAAGCCTTTTCATATTCTTTTTCCAGTCAGATTGAGCCAGCTTATAAAATTGGATGGGATCATCATTATATTTCTGCCCATCCACAGCATAAGAAAATTCAGATCCAAAGCCATCTTCCTCATTTTTGTACTCCTGTTCTGCAGATCGGTTAGAATTAAGATAATAAAGAATATGCATGGTGTTACATCGAATATTAAAGTCAAATCGATCCCCATCTCCCATCATAAAATCAATTCTTTTAGTTCCAAATTCAAGACTATATTCATCAAATGGTAAATCTTGTTTTGTTTCCCATAAAAAGATCCCATCTCTTACAGCAGCACTTCCGATCTTTTTATGAAAATCTTTAGAGAAAATCTTTATGGAGTCTATTTTCAGATCTGTACTCAATTTTCCTTTGATCAAAATTCCCGAACCTTCACTATAGTAAGCTTTTGGTTTTTCTAAAATAAAGAATGCCCCAGATACCACAATTACAAAAATGCATGAAAGGATAATTTGTTTTTTACTTTTTAGAAAAGCAGTTTTGAAACTTTTTCCTCGATACCAGAAATATCCTATTATAAAAAATACAATCGCCCAAAACAAGCTTAAATATTCGCTGTATGTAACAAAATGACTAAGACTTCTTATGTTAGGAGATTTACTTAAAATATACATGGAATTGTATGGAATATATGGAAGACTTGCTCTTTCAACCAGAGAATACATATTAACAATGAGTCCAAGAATCCCCACTAAAAAAGCCCAAATAAAGCCGGGAAAAGCCACAGAAACACATAGTTGAATCGCTGCAACACCTAATATCGCGAAACATAGCCTAGTAAATGTTTTCACAACCCAGAGCAAATCGAAAGTAAGCAGTTTTGTTTCACTGGGATGAATATAGAAATCCAATAAAGAAAAAAGAATACTAAATATAAAGTAAGAAGCTATACACAAAAAGCCTAAGATCAAGAGAACAATATATTTAGAAAGATACAGCTGAAATTTACTGATCGGCTGTGTTTCCATAAGTTGCCAACCATTATTCTTATGATCCACCTGAGCAATTCTATTTGCTGTAATAATAATGTAAAGCAGCAGAAAGAAAAGAGAAAAAGCTTTGAAAGTATCGGTTATAGTGCTTTCAAAAACGGAGGCTGGAAGATCTTCTGCAGTAATAAATACTGGGTTAAAAGTTTGATTCAAAAAACCGATAAGAGGAATTAAAGCACCTAGGATCAATCCTAAATAAACCAATCCAAGTCCTTTTATCTTTAGCCATTCAGTATTGACCAATATGAATAATTTTTTCATTTTGTGTTGATTTTTAATTTTTTGTTATTTCCATGAACCAATCTTCCAATCCTGCACTATTTTTGATCTCAAAAATCTCAGCCTCGTTCATCACCAGCATTTTATTAAGCCTGATAATATCTTCTCTGGACTGAACGGTTATTTCTATTGTGTTTGCATCAATTATTTTTGCTGAATAATACTCAGGAATACTTTGGACAAAATTGGCAGCATTATTCAACCCTATCCGTAAATGATTATGGCGGTAATGGCTATTTAATTCTTCTACACTTCCTGAAAACTTAATGGTACCATTCGAGATAATAGCCAAATGAGTAACCATCTTTTCAACTTCCTGTAATAAATGACTTGAAATAAATATCGTAATTCCCTGCTCTTTATTAAGCTTTAGAAGCAGCTCCCTAATTTCCAGCATTCCGTTGGGGTCAAGACCATTAACAGGTTCATCCAGAATTAAGAGCTCTGGTTTTCCAAGAAGCGCCATGGCAATTGCCAACCTTTGCTTCATTCCGAGTGAATATTTTTTCATCTTCATTTTTCTGCTATCCCAAAGATCTACCAAATTCAAAACCCTTTCGCATTCTGAATCAGGAAGGCCTCTCAGCTTAGAGAGAATAACAAGATTATCCCATCCGGATAAGTGGTCGTAAAAAGCAGGACTGTCAATTAAGCTTCCAATTTTTTGAAACCCTTCAGGATAAAGCTGAGATAACTTTTGGTTAAAAATATCAATCGTATTGCTTTCATCAGGAAGACTTCCCAACATTAACTTCATGGTAGTTGATTTTCCGGCGCCATTGGCTCCAAGAAAGCCAAAAATACTTCCTCTAGGGACTGATAAACTTACATTTTTAAGAATGAGTTTATTTTGAGAGAATCCATAACTTAAGTTTTGGATTTTAATTAAATTTTCCATGCATATTGTATTGATAGGTGTTAAAAAATAAAAAAGACCCCCTGCGTTTCGCAAAAGGTCTTATATAGGTGTTAGAAGTGATCTATTTTGTTACACTTGGTTTATAACCAGACTGGTTAAATATTTCAGTGCCATCCATTTTAAGGAAATCTGTAAGCTTTGTTTCAGGCTTTTCTTGTAGGTATTTTTTAGATATCTGCCATCCTGTAAAAATTCCGATCTGAGGAGAAGATTCATTATCGATATCTGTATAAAACTTGGAAAAAGGCCCCGGTGAAATAAACCGTTCTTCTAATCTGTGATCATCTCCAAACAATAAATTACTTTCCACAAAATAATTCCAGATATTGCCTTCATTACCCACTGCCCAGTCATATTGCTGTTTGGTATAATTCATTTTCAAATAATCCGGAGTATCAGGTAAAAACGCATCCTGAAGGATCATTATCTTTCCATTAAACATTAACTGATCGATAAATTTCTGATGATCCGTAGAAAAAGGAACAATATTTTCCGCAAACATTCTGGATACTTTAGGAACCATATTATTGGGATTCATTGATTTTTGGAAATACATTTCTAATCCTTTGTAATTAGGATTTTTATCGCCCATAAATCCGGAAATATCTATAAATAAAAGGTTTCCTTTTTCGTCATAAAAAATAGGATCCTGAATCATCTGTAATGCAGATGAAAAAAGATATACTTTCGGGCTTTTGAATTTTGGAAAATAATATTTTATATGTGAAAACAATTCCTGAAGTTCCTTCTGAAGTTTCACCTGATCTATTTTAGAAGCAGCCTCTTTATAGATCTTTATCTCTTCAACATCTGTTCTTCTCTTTCTAAAATCTTCATCAGAAACCGTTCCCTGAAACCAGGGAAACTCAGCCTTAAATTTTTCCAATGGAATACTCTGGTCATAGAATTGTTTGGAAATATCGGTCAGTTCTACTTTTTCAACAGGATCTTTCAATTCGACTTTCCATTGGTTCTGAGATTCTTTTTTACAAGAATAAAGTGCCAAAACTAAAATCGAAGAAAGCGCAATAGTTCTAAAAATCTTCATTATTTTTACATGAAATTTAAGTGTACGAAAATACGGATTTAAACACAATGTCATCATGAAAAATAAAATAAACACCTTGTTTCATTATAAATTTTCATTTTTCTATTGCTTAAAGTCTTTTCTTATATTGAATTTTAAAAAAAAACAAACTAATGCAACTAGAAACTGAAAGACTCATTTTAAGAAGGCTCGAAGATCATGATGCTGAGCGCCTTTTTCTTCTCGACTCCAACCCGGAAGTGGTGAAGTATGTAGGTACACCTCCTGTAACGGATATTAAAGAATCTGAAAATATAATTAAAATGATCCAGCAGCAATATAAAGATACTTGTGTTGGAAGACTTGCTGTGATCGAAAAAGAAAGTAACTTACTTATTGGATGGAGCGGGTTAAAATTTATTACCAAAGAGATAAATGGTTACAATAATATTTATGAATTAGGTTATCGTTTTATTCCAGAATTTTGGGGCAAAGGTTATGCCGTAGAATCTGCAAAGGCGTCTTTAGATTTTGGTTTTAATGATCTTGATAAAGAGATAATTTATGCATGCGCTCATTGTGAAAATGACGGTTCTATTCATGTTTTAAAAAAATTAGGATTTGAAAAAACCGGAGAATTTGAAGAACCCGATGGACTTTGTTTTTGGTATGAATTAAAGCGTGAAAAATACAATTCAAACTAATGATCTTAAGGCAGGAACAGGAAAAAGATTATTCTCAGGTTTTCAATCTTGTAGAAGAGGCATTTAAAGATGCTGACTACAGTGATCATCAGGAACATTTTTTAGTAGAAAAGCTTAGAAAGTCTGATGCTTTCATTCCTGAATTATCTATTGTTGCAGAAATAAACAACGAAATTGTTGGCCATATCCTTTTCACAAAGCTTTTTATTCGAAGTGATTCGGAAATCTTTAGCTCCTTATCATTAGCACCCGTTTCAGTAAAACCTGAATATCAAAGTAAAGGAATAGGAAGCAAGCTGATAGAATATGGACATAAGATCGCAAAAGAATTAGGTTATGAATCTGTAATTTTAATAGGTCACGAAAATTATTATCCAAAGTTTGGATATAAAAAAACAACTAATTTTGGAATCACTTTTCCTTTTGAGATTCCGGAAGAAAATGGAATGGCTATAGAACTAATACAAGATGGTTTAAAAAATGTAAAAGGGGTAGTAAAATACCGCAAAGAATTTGGAATAGATTAAAAATATAAATAATGCAGACACAAAAAATAATTGATCATATTGTAAGCTGGCTAAAAGAGTATGCTGAAAAGTCAAAAGTAAATGGATATGTAATTGGAGTTTCAGGAGGGGTAGATTCTGGGGTAGTTTCTACACTGGCGGCAATGACAGGGCTGAAAACCTTATTAATTGAAATGCCGATCCGTCAGAAAGAAGATCAGGTAAACCGTGCTTGGGAACATATGAATGACTTGAAATCGAGATTTCCCAATGTAGAAGTAATGTCTGTTAATTTAACTCCCGCTTTTGAAGAACTGTATAAAACCTTTGATGTAAAAGATGATCTTTATCCCAATGAAAAATTGGCTTTCGCTAATACAAGGGCTCGTTTAAGAATGCTTACTTTATATTATTATGGGCAGATCAATGGATTATTGGTTTGTGGAACAGGAAATAAAGTAGAAGATTTTGGAATCGGATTTTATACGAAATATGGTGACGGTGGTGTCGATGTATCTCCTATTGCTGATCTCTATAAAACCGAGGTTTACAAATTGGCAACCGCTTTAAATCTGGTTAAGAATATTCAGGAGGCTATTCCTACGGATGGGCTTTGGGATGCCGAAAGAACGGACGAACAACAAATTGGCGCCACATATCCTGAGCTTGAAAAAATTCAAAAAGAATATGGAACCAAGACTGTAGAAGATTATGAAGGACGTGATAAGGAAGTATTTTTAATTTTCGACAGAATGCATAAAGCAGCACAACATAAGATAAATCCTATTCCTGTTTGTGATGTTCCTGAAGAATGGCGATCTTAATTTGTAAATTATGAATAGTAAAATGAGACCTTTATTTTTTGCCTGTCTTGGACTTTTATTCGGAATGTCCGTGATGTATGTATTTAATAAATTTTCGGATCCCAAAAAAGATGTTCAGGGTCCAAAAGTAGAATATAGCAGTACTTCAGCCAATTCAGCGGATCAACAGACTATCGATCAGTTGACGGCTGAGAAAACCGTGATTACTTATGTAAAACAAAACCATAAACTTCCAGATTATTACATGACAAAAAATGAAGCCCGAAACCAAGGCTGGAATCCTTCTAAGGGAAATCTTTGTGAAGTTTTACCAGGAAGAGCAATTGGTGGTGACCACTTTGGTAACAGAGAAGGTGGTCTTCCGAAGGGTGATCAGTATTTTGAAGCAGATGTTAACTACAGCTGTGGAAACAGAAATGCAGATCGAATTATCTTTACAAAAAACGGCGATGTTTACCTGACTAAAAACCATTACAAAAGTTTTGAAAAGCAGTAGTTTTTTCTTATTTATACTCTCAATAATTATACTTTCCTGTTCGGATAAACCGCAAATATCAGAAAAGGAAAACAATGGGATGATCATATTAGTTCAGCCTTTTAAAGATTTAAACCCTGAAAGCGTAAAATTTGTAACTAATGAGATAAAGAAAATCTATCCAAAGATAAAAGTTTTGGAACCCTTAGATTTGCCTAAAAATGCCTATTATAATGATAGAAGACGTTATAAAGCAGATTCGATAATCAAATTTCTAAGTGAAAAAACTAAAGAGGGTTTTGTAACCATTGGGTTAACCTCAAAAGATATTAGCACAACTAAGGGCAAAGTAAGTGATTTTGGAATCATGGGTTTGGGTTATAGACCTGGAAAAGCATGTGTTGCTTCAAACTTTAGATTAAATAAAGAAAAAAACGATGAACAGCTTTTTAAAATTGCTATTCATGAAATTGGTCATACACAAGGACTAAAACACTGTCCTGAGAAAAAGTGTTTTATGAGAAGTGCAGAAGGTAAAAATCCTACAGATGAGGAAATTGATTTCTGCCCAAAATGTAAAACTTTTTTAAAAAATAAAAATTGGAAATTCAACTTAATATGAAAACAGTATATATAGATTTTACGGATATAGGAGATTATGAGGATTTTTATACTCAGTTAAAAGAAAAGATCAGTTTACCGGAATATTTTGGAGATAACCTTGATGCACTCTATGATGTTATTACTGGTGAACTGGAAATGCCTCTCCATCTGGAATTTGTGAATTTAACCGTGGATCAGTTGGAAATTTTTGAAGATTTACTGACGACTCTTGAAGATGCAGAGGAACAAATGGAAGACTTCACTTTCAGTTACTATCTTGAGCAATATGAGGATGAGGACGCATCCGAAGACCAAGAATAATTAAAGAACATAATAAAATAAAACTCGCAGATTGTTCTGCGAGTTTTTTGGCCTAAGTCATGTAAAAGTGTCCAATTTTTATCTTTACTGTTTAATGAATTTTAGATTCTGTGAGATTTCCCCCCTCACAAAAATTTGCAGTATATAATTCCCCGTTGATAACGATGATACATCAATTTGATGTCCCTCAGCATCAGAGGCCATTATTTTCTGACCGACCATATTATAAATTTCAGCTTTTTCAATTTTTCCAACTCCTTTAAAATAGATGATGTCTTTAACCGGATTAGGATAAATAGATAGTCCTGAAACTTGTTTTGTCACTTCATGAGTTGATAGGAATTCCGAAAGATCCAGATAAAATGCAACAATCTGATTAGAAGAATTTGTCCCTATTCCTGCTATTTTTTTACCATCCTTGGAAATAGCCAAAGGCAGTGACATGATTACACCTTGGGTAGCAATACCCAAACTTGTGGCATAATCATTTAAATTAATTCTCCCTCCTCCAGCTGTCCATATAAAGCCTTCTCCAGACATTGGTGGTGCTGCAAATGGCCTGAAAAAGCCTATTACCGTTCCGCCATCAGCGGAAATTCCGGTTGCTCCACCTCTGAAGAAGGCTGAGGAATTAGGATGTGTTATATAGGTGAGACCCGTAGCATTGTTCCATACATACGGATTGGGCATACTCGCTCCTATTATTGTATTTCCATCAGCAGAAACGTCTCCAGCCTCCCCTACATTATTTCCACTACCGTCGGTAATATAACTTTCAACTCCATTTACCCATTTTGCACCACTTCTTGTGCCATCGTCTTCATCTTGCCAACCGACGATTACTGTTCCATTTTCATTGACTGCGTTTGCTCTTGAACTTCTTCCGGAAACCATACTACCAAGATCAACCATTCCATTTTGAGAATTCCATTTTATGGCATGTGCGTTAGCTGCACTTATCCAGCCTAGTCCTACAATAGTATTTCCATCAGTACTCATTCCCCAGGTTGAACTTACGGAGCCATCCCAACCGGTAGGCACAAGCCCGCCCAGATTAGTCCATGTAGAGTTTGTTGTATTGTAGATGGATACTTCATTAAATCCAGTGATTGTGTTGGTTACAGAGGATGCTATTCTTGAGCCATCACTATTAACCATCGTTCTTCCTGCAGCTGGATAACCATTAGAAATCGTTCCTATTTGCGATAATCCGTTTGCGGCATCCCATTTAAAAATTCCGCCGCCACTGGTATGCATACTTACTACTCCATTACCGGAGATCGCTCCTACCGTATAATTTCCGGTTGCCATTACCGTTAATTGCGCATTTGCCACAAAGGACAGGTTACACAAAAAACAAGCGTATAAAGCTTTCATTGAAATTTTGTAAAATTTTCTCATATTTCTTTGGTGTTAATATTTTGAATTGGTGGAAACAATATTAATATTATATTTACCTTTTTAAAAGAATTTGACTTACATAATTCGTGAAATTTAAAAGAATTAAAAATTTAAACAATTAAAAATCAATAAATTACAAAAATTCAACTTTGAAGACAGATTTTAAGACGATTGACGAAAACCATAAGAAAAACGAATTATTTTCAACTAAAAACGCTAAAAGCAGAATACTCATACTGGCTATATTTACGTGTTGCATTTTTATCAATGGACAGTCTGGTCCTGACTTTACCATTTTAGCGGATAAAGCTTTTCAGAAACTCTATCAAAACCCTGATGACTGCATCAGCTATTCTCAAAGCTTATTGATAAGTGACCAAAATACTGAACACAAAATCATTTTACAGAATATTATTTCACAGGCTTATGCCATGAAAGGAGATTATGTACAATCTGTTAATGCTTCTGCACAGAAAGATGATACTGAAAAAGATCGGGATATTTCTTATTTTATGCAGCTATTTGGAGAGTATAACCTGGCCGATCAGTATCAGAATCTTGATCTTTATAATCAATCTCAAAAAATCATTTCAAGCCTTTTATCTGATACTAAATTACTGAAAAATGAAAGTCCAAAATCAAAAATAACGATTGCTAAACTTTACCAGCTACAAGCCATTAATTCAGCTATTATAAGAAATTATAGTACAGCTTTTGATAACTTAAATAAAAGTGATCAATATATCGATTTTCATAATGAGGAAAACCGAATGATAGGTTTTGAAAATAAAATTTTTCGCGCTTCTTATTTAATGCGACAAAATAAATATAATGATGCTAAAATTCTCCTTGATCAGGTGATCATTAATTTAGAAAAAGAATCTCATCAGCCATTTTTATCTGCATTGGCTTATGAAAATCTATCCCGTTATTATTTTCTCACTGAAAATTATAAAACGGCCATTGATAAACTGGAAAAGGGACTTTTGGAAATTGAAAATCTACCTTACAATAATTTAAAATCGAAAATTTATGAGTCTTTAGCAAAAACTTATTTTGCTTTACATAATGATACTAAATACCACGAATATAATAAGCTTTATCTCGAGATAAAATCCAAATTAGACTCTAATCAAAAAGAAGGCATACGTTACATTGTAAAATTGGTGGAAACCTATCAGAACAATAATCTTGAATTTCAGAGACAAAATCAATCTAAAAAATTATGGCTATTAATTGTTGTTCTCATATCATCAATAACAAGCTTGATCGTTTACTTTCTGATAGAAAAAAGAAGAAATAAAGACTTAAAGAAGCAGGTATATTTCTTTGAAAAACAGAAAAAAAGAGAACGTCCAATTCCAATAGCAACTTATCACAAAGAGAAACAGGAAAAAATTATCATTGATAGAACTGCAGAAAAAGATTCCAATAAGATTTCAAAAGAGAAAGAAATTGAAATTTTACAAAAGCTGAATGATTGGGAACAATCTGATCGTTACCTTAATAAAAGCATGTCACTTTCTACCCTATCAGCGCAAATGGGTGTGAATACAAAATACCTTTCTGAAGTGATTAACAATAGCAAAGGGAAAAATTTCAATGGATATATTAACGAATTAAGAATCAATCATATTGCTCATCTATTAAAAACAGATCCTGCTTTTCTTCATTATAAAGTAAGTTATCTGGCAGAGTTTTCGGGATTTTCGTCACACAGTGCTTTTACCACAGTATTTAAGTCGGTTACGGGAATGTCTCCCAATTCTTACATTCAGGAAATCACTAAAAACAAAATGTCATGAAGCTCACTATAATCATCCTTTTATTACTGATCCCGCCATTTTTTTTATATGGACAGAAAATTTCTGATGATTCCCTGATCAAAAAAGCACGTCTTGAGATTTATGACAATCCTGACAATGCAATTATGATAGGAAAAAAATTACTAAAAGAAGAAAAGGATATTAATCAATCCATTACCATTTATCTATTATTGTCAACGGCCAATATTGCGAAAAGAAACTTCGACGAATCTTTACAATACATTCTTAAAGCAAAGGATCTGGCTCAAAAAACAAATGATTTAAAAACACAAATCAGTGTACTCGTGTCTGTAGGAATACAGTATCAACAAATGGAACTTTTCAGTAAAAGTCTTGAAACACTTGATGAAGCTGATCATTATTTAGCGCAGCTTCAAGAAGACACTCCTGAAAAATATATTGAAACGGCTAGAAGTTATGCAATCCGGGGAATGATCTATAAAAGTCAGTCCAATTCCGAAATTGCTCTGGAAAAATTACTGATATCTATTCAAAATTTTGAAAAAGTAAAAAGCAAAAAAACAACCTATGCGAATATGAGCATTGTTTATTATAATATTGGATACTGCTATCTTAATTTGAATCAAAGAGAAGAAGCTCATGTAGCATTTGTACAATCTGTAAACTATGCTGAAAAGCTAAATGCAAAAAGTCTTAAAGCCTTTGCTCTAAAAGGTATGGCAGAGATGTTTAAGCAAAATCGCGAAAATGAAAAAGCTTTGGACCTTTTGGTTCAGGCTGAAAATCTTTGTAAAAATACGGGAGACCTTATTCTTAATGAGGGAATCTATAAAGAAATGTCGGAAAACTATCTGGCTATGGGAAAACCCGATCTCTATCAGACCTATAACAGAAAGTATTTTGAGATGCGTTTTAAAAGAGAACAAAGTGAGTTAAGTTCTATTAATCATTCAATTGACAATCACAATAAAGAAACTTTAAAGAAAACCCAGGAACTAAAAGACAGATATAAGTATCTTACAATTGGAATTATCCTGTTAGGAGCTGCTGTTATAGGCATCATTATTTATTTAATCATAAAGATCAGGAAACAGAACAGCAAATACCATAAAGAGATCCAGTCCTTGATCAGATCTTGATTTTATAAAAAAAGCACTCCATTTAGAGTGCTTTTACAATTTACATTTTCTGAAGGATTATTTACCTATCACTTCTGTAATAGGATTTCCAACATTTCCACTTGGGAATTGGATTTTCAATAAAGAAGAAACAGTAGGTGCAATATCTGTCATGTTGTACGGCTTATTGCTTTCTCCGTGCTGAATACCCCATCCCATAAATAATAAAGGAATATGAGAATCATAAGAGTTCCATACACTGTGTGATGTTCCAGTTTTTGCATAAGAAGGAAGCATAGAATCATGAGATATCAGTTGAATATCACCACTTCTCTGTCTGTTGATCCCGTTGATAATTCTCTGCTTGATAGGTTCCGGAATTGTTGCTTCCTGAACTTCAACTACAGAAACAGCATATAAAACCGTTGGATCATTTTCCAATTCCTTGATGGTAAAATCTCTTACATCATCCAATTCGATCTTGTTTTCTTTTAACAGCTTTCTATCGAAATAAATCTGGTAATTGTCTACAGCATTGATCAGTTTATCTACACCGAATTTTTCTTTCAGTTTCTGATTGATATCTTTCTGACTGTTTTCACCAAAGAAACCTGTTGGAATTTTATGCTCTTCTAAAAAACCTACAGAATGAGCTCCACCATGGTCTGCAGATAAGAAAACGGTATATTCTCCTTTTCCTACTTTAGAATCAAGGTAGCTAAAGAATTCTGCAAGATCCTGATCCAATCTTAAATAGACATCTTCCACTTCAATAGAGTTAGGTCCGAATTTATGTCCCGCATAGTCCGTAGAAGCAAGATTGATCGCCAGGAAATCTGTGACATTATCACTTCCCAGTTTTTCACCATCTACAGAAGCTTCTGCCAACTTTAATGTCAAGGTATTTCCAAAAGGTGTATATCGGATATTATCTTTTTTCTCTTTATAATCTTTTGCTAAATTACTGTAAGGGAAAGTAGGTGTTTTTGAACTTCCTAAAAGACCTTCCCAAGCAGAATTATCAGGTGAACTTTCTGTATATTGATTGATAGGTAATAAAGTATTCCATCCATTAGAAACTAACTTTTCAGGTAAATTCTGAGAATTGAAAGATTTTAACCATTGTGGCAGATCATTCATATACCAGTTGCTGGTAATAAAATTCCCGGTAGAATCATCAAACCAAAAAGCTCCGTTTGGGGTGTGTCCTGCGGGAAGAATAGAAGCACGGTCTTTTAAAGACACTCCGATTACTTTTGCCTGGAAATTTGTTGCCAGTTTTAATTCGTCAGTAACTGTAGTTGACCACAGATTTTTTGGGGAATGACTTCCTATTCTGGTACTGGTCGTTCCAACCGGTTGTACACTTTCATCTGTTGTACAGTAAACATTTTTTCCTGTTTCTTTATCGGTCCAGTCATTTCCTGCAATCCCATGAATCGCGGGAACTGATCCTGTATAAATACAAGTATGTCCTAAAGCTGTTATTGTTGGAACATAAGGAATATGAACATTGTTTAATGCATATCCGGTATTTAATAATCTTTTGAAACCGTCATTTCCATATTTACTGTAAAAACGGTACAAGTAGTCCCAACGCATCTGGTCTACTACTAAACCTACAACTAATTTGGGTCTTTCTAATTGAGAATTTTTGTTCTTCTGAGCATCAATTGTAACTACGGACAACATGGTAAGTGCCGCAATTGAAATTTTCCTAAGCATCTAGTAAATTTTTATTGAAAGCAAATTTAAGGGTTTTGAAAGTTTTGCAGTATGAAATTTTGATTAAATTTGAGATAGATTAAATATTTAGAATTATTGGAAAGAACAATAGAGGAAATCAAAGTTCAATCAATTGACAAGCTTCCACCGATTGATTATATCAAAAATATTCCTCGAAACAAAAAACTTAAAATATTATTTGACAAATCTATTCAGGGTTTAAGAGAGAATGTTGGAAAGGATTTAAGAATGCAACTTTCAGGTTTTCAAATTGCTATTCATACTATTGAACCTGAAATCAACATTGTCAAGTTGATTACTGATGAAGAGATTATTGCAAATCAAGTGTTTTTTGAAAACTGTGCAAAGGACTACCGAAAGCTCGGTGAAGAATTGGTTTTCATGTTTGCTCACAAGAAAAAAATAAGATTTAATCACAAATTTCCATCTATAATGTTTAATCATTTTAAAGGAAAAGAACAAAAGGGAAAAGTAGGAGATTGGAAGTACTTCATTCACGGTTTTCATTGTCATTTTGGAAATATTAACACAAAACAAGAGATTGAAGTTCCTTTTATGTTTGGGATGGAATTTGGAGATTTAGATCCTTATTTTTTTATACAATTTATAAAGTCTTCTACAAAATACTATCCTTTACCTGTAAATATATATGAAGATTTTGCCGATGGACAAAGAATCATTGAAGTTATGTTGAATCTTGACTTATTTGAAAAAATTACTTCAAATTTTAAAGATCATACTGGAGTTGTAGTAGCTGATAGGGATAAAGTTGAAATTGCAGTTTTTAATGATAATGAAGAATATTACCATCCTAAATTTAATTTATTAGAATTTTTAGGGCTTAAACGTAAAAATTTACAGTAAAATTTAATTTACTTAAAAAGCAGTTAACTATGTTCTTATTAGATTTTAAGTCTAGATAAATAAGATATTAATAATAATTTAACACCACAAAAATGCTATCACAAGAACTTAATCACGAGGAGGATAATGAACCTTCATTCGATCCTTCTCACTGGAACTCTCATTACATTTATGGATTTATCAATGGTAATCCACTGCAACAAATTTCAGATAAAGAAGCGGTGTCCGAAATTATAAGAAATACAGTTGGCAATCAAGGTTTCATTGCAATAGATTCTATTTTCCATCCCTATTACCTTGTCAATCAAAAAGGGGCAACGGCATGGGACCTCGCCTGGTTTTCCATTTATCTTAAAGAAAAAAAGGCGATCGCAGAAATTGCCAATAATGAAACTGCTATGGTTGTAGAATCACAAAATTTAGGCTTAGACCAATTCATGGTCTGGCCAAATGATAGTCTGGATCCCAATAAACATCAACAATATCAAAAATTTGTTCCTTTTATATTTCCTTATCTTACTTATTCGAAGAATGAGGAAAACCCTCCTCACTGGACAAAAATGATCGAGGCTGAGATAGAGTTGCAGGGGCATGCTGAAACCTATATTGAAAATTTCAATTCTGTATTTTCTCAATTTGTCTCAGGACATATAATGACTTTAGGGTTTGGTCAATTTGATAGAAATAATCCTGATGATCTCCTTGAAAGATTTACTGATTTCTATGAAAATAATATTGCCAACCAATAAATCTCACATTAATCTTTCATGATAGAAATTAAAAAACTGGAAAAACTCCCATCTAATCCAACGATCAATTGGGGATTTAATGGATATGAAACAGATACCATATTTGTAGTTTCCGCCATTGAAATGAATAATACTTTTGAATTTTCGTTGAGAGAGAAAAAACAACAGTATAAAAAGATATGGGAAACAAGTCCTGATGATATCACTGAACTCAATGAAATAATAGAACAGGGACATTCTTTTGGAGCCTATGAAGAAGATGAATTAGTAGGGTGGCTGATCGCTGAATTCAGGGAATGGAATAACAGCTATTACATAGAAAATATTCTGATCGATGAAAAATTCAGAGGGCAGGATATCGGAAAGCAACTTCTAAAAAAGGCAAACAGAGAAGCCAGAAATTTAAAGTGCAGAATAGTGGAACTGGAAACTCAAAACACCAACTACCCTGCTATAAAATTCTATCAGCGGGCAGGATTTGCCTTAACAGGAATCAATACCAAGCTGTATAATAATTCTACAGAAACGGCTTTATATATGAGTTTTGATGTCGAATAATCTGCAGTTTAAAACATCTACCATTCGCTTAGAATTCTTGACCGATGAGACAGTCCCCAAAAATGTAATTCATCCAGCACCTTTTCAAGGGACAAACCGTGTTCGGTAATAGAATATTGCACTTTTGGTGGAACTGTATCAAAAGCTTCCCTTTCGATAAGTTTATTCGTTTCCAAAAGCTTCAGTTCTTTGGATAGCATTTTATCTGTTATTCCAATAACTTCTTTTGAAAGTTCTTTAAATCTTTTAGGTTTTTCAGATAAAGAAAATAAAATAAGCAATTTCCATTTCCCTTCTACAGCATCCAAAGCATCCTTGATAGAAAGCATAGTTTTAGGACATCCCCCTTTTGATAACATAAGTCTTTGATTTTTATATTACTTTCCGATCAGAAAGCGCTATCCACCTGGAAAGCAAGCATTTTCGGATAACAAAAGTAAGTAATTTTGATCCATCAATTTTAAAGAATTACTATAAAATGAAAACATCAAAAATTTTAAATATCTCACTCTGGACCGTACAAATTTTCCTGTCTACATCTCTAATTTGGGCATCTTCAATGAAACTCTTTCAACCTATCGATGAACTATCTAAAATGTGGCCATGGACTGCTGAAAACAGAGGATTAGTAATTATAACCGGCATTGTTGATGCAGCAGCAGCGATCGGGCTTATTTTGCCAAATCTAATCAACCCAAAAACCAGATTCACAATATATGCGGCTTATGGAGTAATCCTATTAATGATTTCAGCTTCAATTTTTCACATTTCCCGTGGAGAAATCTCACAGATCGGAATCAATATATTCTTTCTGCTTATTTCCGTTTATATTGTATGGGGTAAAAACAAACAACTGGGAAAATTAAATTCAATCGACAAAATCAATTAAAGATATTGTAAATTTTATTTTGTACCGAATGGTACAATTACATACCTTTGTTTCATCAAAATAAAGAAACCATGGCAGGGAGACCTAAAATATTCGACGAACATCAGGCTATTGAGAAAGCAATTCATGTTTTCAAAGATAAAGGCTACGATACTGCTTCTGCGGATGAGCTACTGAATGCGATGGGT
This sequence comes from Chryseobacterium paludis, assembly GCF_025403485.1. Taxonomy (NCBI): domain Bacteria; kingdom Pseudomonadati; phylum Bacteroidota; class Flavobacteriia; order Flavobacteriales; family Weeksellaceae; genus Chryseobacterium; species Chryseobacterium paludis. The sequence goes on along the minus strand of NZ_CP099966.1, from coordinate 4,583,513 downwards.
ATAGGAAAAGGAAGTTTCTATCTTGCTTTTAAAGGTGGAAAACGTGAATTGTATATTCGTTCTATTGAACAGTTTGCGGAAGGTTTTAATAACAGTTTTCTAGAACAACTTTCCAAATCAGATAATCAAATTGAATTCATCAAGCAATTCTTTTTGAAATTAGCTGAAGCACACAATTGCGATGAAGAACGTGGATGTTACCTTGGAAATGCTTTGGTACAACTCTCTGACAAAGACAATGAGGTAAAACGGATCTCTGTTGGTTTTCTTAAAAATTTACAGCAGGTATTTGCAGAAGCAATTAGAAAAGCACAATCCACCGGGCAAATAAAAAATAATGAAGAGGCCGAAATTTTAGCCTGGCATCTTACTAATTTGTGGAATGGACTTCATGTGACCAGACGCATGGAAGATTCACCCAAAATATTTCGCTCCCTTATTGAAATGAATTTAAAAATACTCGAATAAATTTTTTTTAAACAATTTTGTACCAAATAGTACAATAATAAAATTTAATATATTTAAAACAAAAGTTATGAACATTACAAACAACACTATCCTTATTACAGGAGGAGGATCAGGAATCGGTTTAGAAATTGCAAAAGCATTGAACCCATCAAACAAAGTTATCATTGTAGGAAGAAACAAGGAAAAGCTGGATGCTGCGGCTAAAGATTTAGACAATGTTTTCACCATTCAGGCTGATATTACAGATGAAAATGATGTTAACAGATTGGTAGAGGAAATCAAAACTAATTTTGGGGAATTAAATATCCTGATTAATAATGCAGCTAATGCTTATGCATATACACTTTCTGATTCTTCGGATACCTACACCAAAGCTTTAGCGGAATTTACAACTAATTACTTCGCACCTATCCGCTTGACAGAAAAATTGCTTCCTTTATTAAAACAACAGAATGAAGCTGCAATAGTAAATGTCTCTTCTATTGTAGCATTTGTTCCTGGATCTCATGTACCGACTTACTCAGATTCTAAAGCTGCTCTACGTTCTTACACAAGATTACTACGATATGAATTGGCAAAAGACACGAGTGTAAAAGTTTTTGAATTAATGCCGCCTTTAGTAAACACTGAATTTTCAGTAGAAATTGGTGGTCGTGAAAATGGCATCCCAGCTTCTGAAGTAGCCGGAGATCTGATAAAAGCATTTCAGAATGATGTTTACGAAGTACGTGTTGGAAATACTGAATTATTGTATAACAATTTCTTTGCAAGTTCAGAAGCTGCTTTCAGTACATTCAATAATTAAACAATCTCTGTTATTTCGGGCGAAGCTAAGAAATCTTTTATACAATTGACTTAACTCGAATGTAAATTAAATGGTTAATACATCAAAAGCAATTAAGGCAATTAAGCTTTGATTGCTTTTTTCTTTTCTATCTTCTAAATTGAACTTTACAACAAACAAAAATTGAACTCCACAACAAAATCTTCAGTTTAATTTATAAGGAACTTTGTCTTATAAAATTTAAAAGAATTATGGAAAATTTAGAGTCAAGAAAAACAGTATTAGTAACAGGTGGGACAGGATTCGTAGGAATACATACCATCCTCCAATTATTACAGCAGGGATATAAAGTAAAAACAACAATCCGTTCGCTTGCTAAAAAAGATGTTGTATTGAAAGCATTAGAAGAAGGTGGAATTACAGATTTCACGCTCCTTTCATTTTATGAAACAGATCTTACAAGTGATCGTAATTGGGATGAAGCTGTAAAAGGTTGTGATTATGTGCTTCATGTGGCATCTCCCTTCCCTGCTCAGGATCCGAAAGACGAAAATGAACTGATCATTCCCGCCAGAGATGGCGCTTTACGTGTATTAAAAGCTTCCCGTGGTGCAGGCGTAAAAAGAGTAGTACTTACCTCATCTTTTGCGGCAGTGGGCTACAGTAATGACACGAAAGGACATATTTTCACGGAAAAGGACTGGACAGATGTAAATGCAGATCTTCCACCGTATATCAAATCAAAGACCGTAGCTGAAAAAACCGCCTGGGAATTTATTGAAAAAGAAGGTAATGGTATGGAGTTAACCGTTATTAATCCTGTCGGGATTTTTGGTCCAATTGTAGGGGGAATTTCTTCCGCGTCATTGGATATTGCCGTTGCAGGAATTATTGATGGGACAACCAATTACAATCCAAACTTTACGATGGGAGTAGTTGACGTCAGAGATGTTGCAGATATTCATATCAAAGCAATGCTCCATCCGAATGCTGCAGGAGAAAGGTTCATTGCTACTTCTGAAGGAGTAATGGCATTTTATGATGTAGCACAACTTATTAAAGCAAAAAGACCAGAGTATTCTTCAAGCATTCAGGATCTGAGTCCTATCGGAAGGGATTTTTATAAAGAAATTTCTAATGAAAAGGCAAAAACAATATTACACTGGATTCCCAAAAGCAGAGAAGAGGCACTATTAGCGAGTGCAGACAGTTTAAAGGTAAAAGCATAAATTTGTTATATCAAAAGAAATAGTACATTGAAATTTAACAACATACAATCCTGCTACCTCGGTCCTGAGATATCACCGGAACAATTCATCCCGGAGCATTTCTTTCTATTTTTACTGAAGGGCTCCATGATTTCATATGACGGTTATAAACACTACACTATGAAACCGGGAGACTATTGTATTGCAAGGAAAAATCATCTGGTACGGTATACAAAGCATAAGGAAGATGGAGTCTTTGAGAAAGTAATTATATCTTTTGATGAAGCATTTTTAAGAAAATTTCTGGAACGTCACCCCTACTCTGTAGAACCAACAGAAAACAATGACTCTTTCCTGTTCATTAATGAAGATAAACTGATTAAAAATTTTATCCACTCATTAGAACCATATTATAACGGGACTGAGCAGTTGGACAGTATTTTTGTTGATATTAAAAGAGAGGAACTATTAATGATCTTATTAAAAAACAATCCTGAATTGAAAAATATCTTTTTCAATTTTAATGTTCCTTATAAAATCGATCTGGAATCTTTTATGAACCATAATTTTAAATTCAACATCAGTCTGGAACGTTTTGCTTTTATGACGGGACGGAGTTTATCTACTTTTAAACGTGAATTTAAAACCATCTTCAATATGCCTCCGGGTAAATGGTTAATGAATAAACGTTTGCAGGAAGCTTATTTTTTGCTGGATAAAGAACATAAAAAACCTACAGAAATTTATATCGATCTCGGTTTCGAAGATCTCTCCCACTTCTCTTATGTTTTCAAAAAACAGTATGGCTTCTCTCCAGCACATTTGAGTCATAAAACAGTTTTGTAATCTTCAAATTAGTTTAATATGCGCTTATTTAATCACAACAACGTGTATTAAATAATTTTTATTACATTAGTAATCAATAAATTAAAACTTAGTAATATGAAAAATTTAAAGAAACTAACGAGAAGAGATTTAGTATTAATCAGTGGTGGAGATACTGCTTATGCATTTTGCCTTGATGGGGTTTGCCCTCCAGCGGGTCCTGGTTATAACACTTATTGTAGTGGAGATGTATGTTACAAAAGTCCTAAAGTAGGTGGTGGACCTGGAGGAGGATGTCATGAACCAAAACGTTTTTGCCAAGAATGGGAAACCGGATGTGGATGTATCTATTTTTAATAGTTGAAAAAAAAATCAGTAACAGTAAAACGCATCTTTTGGATGCGTTTTTACATTATTCTAACAATCAATATATTTTATAAAGAATTAATATAATTTTCATAACCACTTTTATCAAGCACCTCTTTTGGGGTAAGCTTATAAATATCTTTCCAGGAATTCGTTCCGTGTTTCTCTACATATTTTTCTACGATCCTGAATCCCAGCCAATAATTCAAGGTCTTTGGAGCTTGTGGGAAAAGTTTTTTCTTATCATTCTGCAATAATGGATTATCTCCTGAAGTATCTGAAAAATAGGGTTTCACGCTCATAAAGATCTTTTTTTCATTTTTAAGATACCAGGACCAATTTTCCTGTGACATATTTTCTACAGCATGATATCTTTCCATTTTACCTTCAAAAAATATCCAGGTAAAATAACATGCAAAACCTTCATCAATTGTTTGGCTTAATGCAGAATTTTTGTTAATGTCGTGGTTCCTGAACTTTTCATAAACAAGATGGTTGAGCTCATGTGGTAAACCTTTTTCCAATGTAAATTCAGGATCTGTACTGTCATTATTCAGTTCAAGTGCAAACTGATCAGCCTTACAGCCACCGAAACCGATTCCTGTAAATGGTGTAAAAAGTATACTTATGGTAGCTTTAGGTTGATATGGTACCATCTGGCTGAACTTTTTTAGATTTGTTGTTAATATCCGGTTGAGATTCAGTTTTAAAAGTTTCTTTGTCTTACTATCAAATTCAGCTTTATGTTTTGGATACAACGTTTTATTCCATTGTATCATACCTTCAGGATTATTATATAAGCCAGCATTTTTTTCACCAAAAATCGCAGCATAGCAACTATCCCAAAGTTTTTGATGGGATTTGTATACTTTGTCAACGATCATCCTTTCATCAAAAGAATCATTACGATGCGCCAGTATCTGATACTTGAAAAGATTTTTAACCACTATATCATTCACCTTGATACTGTCAGCCACTTTATTAAGATCTCTTTCAAAAGAATTTTCGGGATTTAATTTTTGGTTTGTTGAACAAAAATATACGGTCACAACAGAGAATATTAATAAAGTTGTTCTTTTCATTTTGAGTTTTAGTTTAATCTTACTATTAATTCGACTTCGATATTCTTAGTTGCCCTTAATAAATTTCATTCTTCCAAAAATACCAGTACAAGACCAAGCCTAAAGATTTATTGGGATATCCGTATTATTTAAAATCAAAAAATGCAAATATTTTCATTTCAGATAAGCAGGTTGTCTATCTATTAGACATTTCAAAGTTAATTTTTATTACAAATGAAATAAGTAAGTAGGGAAATATTTAATCATATTTTAAGGAAATCATCCAAAATGGAGATTATTTTTCAATCAAAGATTTTCTCTTACCGTTTCTTAGGATCAGGTATTAAAATTTTATGGTAATTAAAAAAAATAAAGGTTTATTAATAATTTAATGATGTGTTAAAAATAGACTTCTTCTTTATTAATACTTTTGACCAGATCTAATTGTTTATGTTGTACATTATAATGGTTGTCATTCTGCAGGCAATTATTACGCTTGCCGTTTTACTTTTTCTGGCTCAAAACAGAAAATCTTTCCTCAATATGCTACTGCTATATATTGTAACTGTCATATTGGATATGGGTTATGAGTACTTCATTATAAATAGGTTTGGTTATGAATCTATTCTTTATGAAATCCCTGGAAGCTTAAGGATCTTTAAAGGCTTAATATTTTTATATATTACTTTTAATTTTATAGAAATCAAATGGCGTGATAAGTTAAAGTATTTACTGTACCCTTTCTCTATGATCGTTCTGCTTCATACTTTTGCTTTATCGGCTAAGTTGTTTGGGTACCAAGAGGCGGATGCTATTATTCATTTCTACAAAACCTATTTCGTTAACTATTACATTCATTATTGGGCATGTAGTCTTATCATTTGTATTTTCCTATTGTATAAATATCAGAATAAGATCCAAAATCCTTTATTTAAACAATTTCGTTTATTTCTGTCTTTTATCTTAGCCAGCATGTTAGCATTTTGGTGCAGTTTTAAATTTGGTTTTGATATTCTCTTGTTTCAAAAAATATATACCCTTTTATTCCTGGTTCAGTTTGCCTGGATTTTGTACGTTTATGTTTTAACGCACCAGGAGCAGCTCAAAAAAAATATGCAGCAACCTGTTGTAGAGGTTGTCATTAAGGAAAAATACCAGTATAAAGACTTATCTAAAATAGATTTTGAAAAAATAAAAATCCGTATAGAAGAATTTTATAGTGAAAGTCAGGAATATCTGGAAGATACCTTTACATTAGATCATCTTGCCCGGCATTTATCTGTTTCCAGAACGGATCTTACCATTACTTTTAACCAGTATCTTACTTCCAATTTCCATGAATACACCAATCGAAACAGGGTATTACGGTTCAAACGTATGTTGGAAGAAGAACCTGGTGCCAATGTTACAGATCTCGCTTACCAGTGTGGCTTCAAGTCTAAATCTACTTTTTACAAATATTTCAAAAAGGAATTCAACTGCCTTCCAACCGAGTATGCGTTCTAGTAAAAACTAATGTTACTATAACTTAATATTCACAAACAACTAATAATCAAATACATAAAACACAAGTTCTTCTGTACAGGTTTGCTTAAATTTAAATGAACTCCGCTTTTTTCACGAGAAATCATCTTTGCAAAAAATTTATAAAATGTTACGAAGAAGATTTTTTTTAACAACTGCAGCATGCTTTTTACTGGGAGGTTTTGCCATTGCCCAAACATCGGTACATGGTGTGGTTGTAGATAATCAGGGAAATCTGCCTAATGCTTTAATCTATCTGGAAAATAAAGCTGAGAAAATAACTTCCAATACAGACGGATCATTTACTTTAAGTAATATTCCTGATGGAAGTTATAGACTTGTAGTGGAATATACCGGTTATGAAAATGCCTATCTGGATTTTACAATAGCAGATAAAAAACCGATAGATTTCGGGCCTATCAAAATAGGTGAAAAGAAAATAAAGGAAAATAGTATTCAGGAGGTCGTGGTAGCCAGCGTATACAAAGCATCCCAGGCAAGAGCTATTACGATGAAGAGGAATTCCAATACCATTACGGAGGTTTTAAGTGCAGACGCTATTGGTAAACTTCCAGACCGTAATGCCGCTGATGCGGTACAACGAATGCAGGGTGTTTCAATTGAGAGAGATATGGGAGAAGGACGTTTTGTTGCCGTTCGTGGAACTCCTGTACAATGGACAGCTTCAACATTAAATGGAAACAGAATGCCCAGCGCGAGTGGTGACAATGCCAACAGAGGGGTTCAGATGGATATTTTCCCCTCAGAATTGATACAGAATGTACGTTTATCAAAAGCCTTAACTCCCGATCTTGATGGGGATGCTATAGGTGGAAATGTAGATTTTATTACAAAAACATCCCCAAATAAAGAAACATTGGCTATCAGTACATCTACCGGATACGTCAATATGTCCAAATCCCCTACTTTTAACTCCTCTATTGTCTATGGAAACAAAATTACAGATAAACTGAAATTTATTTCCTCTGCCGTCATATGGGAACGATCCGGAGCCATAGATCAAATGCGTAATATTTTTAACTATGGACTTACAGATCCTGTATCCTCCTATTCTATCAATCAACTGCAGTTACGTGATTACGTTGCAAACAGAAGAACATTAGGTTTCAACTATGCGATGGATTATGATATCAACAGTAAAAACAAATTATACTTCAAGGGCTTGTATAGTCAGTATAAAGATGGACAATCTGTAAGAGAAACTTATTTTAATTTTGATAATAAAAATGTGACTTTACAAGCCAGACATGCTGATTATCTTACCGATTTATATTCTATGCAGTTTGGTGGAAACCATCAGGTCGGTCAACGTTTAGAAATAGACTGGTCTTTATCCAAAGCAAGATCGGCTTTTAAATTTAACTCTCCCAAGCAATTGGAAGAACATGAGAGAGGCTATCCTATCGTCAACTTTGTACAACCAATGACTTATGGAAATCTGGCTTCTGATGGCAGGAAATATTTTGCCATGGATGCCCCAAATGGTGTTGGTGATCCAAACGGCTACACCTTACCCTATAATCAAAATCCTATATCGGGAAATCAGCTGAAGCTCAATCAGGTTATTCTCAGTCAAAACAGGAACAGTGAAACCGACCTTCGTGGGCAAGTCGACCTGAAATATAATGTAGCAGAAAATTTCAAGCTCCAATTCGGAACCAAATTCGATAATAAGGAAAAGGTTGTAGATGCTGCTGTATTGGTATGGATGCCCAAATCAGCATTGGGAGTTCCAGGAGCTCCGGTAAGTTATATGAATCAATTTGAGCAAATAGCCTTTCCATTTAATGGAGGTTTTATGAATCCTATTGGTAATCCATATAATTCTGTTATTATTAATCAGATCACCAACGGGCAAATTGATCAGTTCTACAACAGTGATACTCAAAATAATCTGGGTCTCTCACAGGTAAGCGGAAAAAACAGTAATTCTAATGTAACAAGCTCTTATCGGGGACAGGAAAATGTTTGGGCAGCCTATCTGATGGGAACCTGGAAAATAAATGAAAATTTACAGTTCCTGGGTGGAGTAAGAAATGAATATAATAATATCTCTTTCTTCGGTAAAAAGGTAATTTCAGATAACAAAGGATCTAAAGTAGAAGATATTAAAGATGGTAAAAAATACAATGTATTTCTTCCTATGGTTAATATGAAATGGAATCTTACTAAGAATCAAATCGTAAGAGCTGCATATACAAGATCTTTTGCAAGACCTGATTTCAATGATCTGAACCCTGGAACTATCGTTAATGACCTTGCCAATACAGTAACCCAGGGAAACACTCAGCTAAATCCTACGTTCTCTAATAATTTTGATCTGATGTTCGAAAATTATTTTGGAAAGCTGGATCTGATCACGGCCGGAGCTTTCTATAAAGATATTACTGATTTGATCTACAAGGATCAGTCTATTGTAAGTGTGAATGGACTTCCTTATACATTCACAACTCCTAAGAATTTAGAAGGTGCCAAGCTATATGGTTTTGAAGTAGGAATTTCTAAACGTTTAGAAAATTTACCCGGATTTCTGAAAAATATTGGTTTCGAAGGAAACTATACCTATATCGCGTCGGAAATGAAAATGCCCGTATATGAAAATGGCAAACAGACCGGAACGATGAAAACCACAATTCCAAATCAGGCGAAGCATATCTTTAATACGATACTATTCTATGAAACCAGTAAGTTCATGCTTCGATTAGCAGGAAATTATAAAGGTGATTATGTAAGTGAAATAAGAACGGCTGCAGGTCCGGATCATTATCAGCACTTTGACAAAAATTTCACTGTTGATGCTTCTACCTCATATAGTATCAATAAAAACATCAGACTGTTTGTAGAATTGAATAATATTTTCAACGAACCCAATCGCTATTATATGGGAATAAAATCCAGAGTTGAAAACATTTCTTATTCAGGGATCAGAGGTCAACTTGGTGTAAACTTTAATTTTTAATCATACAATAAACTTCACCTTTATGAAAAAATATATTTGCTCCGCAGCAATGGCTGCTGTTGCATTAATAAACGCGCAGGAAAAGTGCCGGAATATTAAAATCAATCAACTACAGGTAGTAGGAACTCACAACTCTTATGCGGAACCCGTTGATCCAAAAGTGCTGGATCTTGCAGCGCCTATTATTAAAAACTTAATGAAAAAATATGACTCTGGAATGTCTGCCGAACAAAAAGCTAAATTTCAGGAATATCATCCTAACGGTATGGATTTTAATGAAGCCCTTAACTACGATCATCCTGATTTTACACAACAATTAAACGCTAACCTGCGTGGATTGGAGCTGGATGTTTATTATGATCCGGATGGTAATCGTTTTAATAATCCTGCATCTTATCGCGTGCTGAAGGAAAAAGGAGTAAATGATCTTGCTCCTCACAATACTAAAGGATTGGATAAACCCGGGTTTAAAGTCCTGCATATGGCAGACATTGATTTCAGATCCCACTACCCTACATTAAAAGACGCTTTATTGGAACTGCGTGAATGGTCTGACAAACATCCCCAGCATTCCACGATTTTTATTATGGTTGAAGCTAAAGATTCAGGGTTTCCAATTTTCCCTAACAGCACTCAGGTTCTGCCTTTTACTAAAAAAGCATACGATGATCTGGATCAGGAAATCTCACAATATTTAGGCAAAGATAAATTGATTACTCCCAAAGAGATACAGGGTAAATTTAAAACATTGCGTGAAGCAGTAGTTCATAATAATTGGCCTAAAGCAGAGAACAGCAGAGGCAAATTTATCCTGATGTTATTACCGGGAAGTGCAGGAACAAAATCCACTAAAGACAATCCATATTTAATAGATGGCTCCTTGGAAAAGAGACTGATGTTTATGGAAAGTGAACCTGAAGATAGTTTTGCCGCTTTTATTTTGAGAGATAATGCTATTGTCCGTCAAAAAGAAATTCAGGAGATGGTAAAACAAGGATTTATTGTTCGAACCAGGGCAGATATTGAAACTTATGAAGCAAAAGTAAATGACCTCACCCGTGCTAAAGAAGCATTCAGCAGCGGCGCTCAGGTCGTTTCCACCGATTTTTTTAAACCTGGAAACACCTATGGAACATCCTATTTTGTAAAGCCACCTCAGGATAAAGATTATTTTGTAAATCCAATTAATGGTAATTGTCAATAAGTAAACAGCAGGCAGCCTCAAATCATGAGGCTGTTTTTATTTTATCATCTTAACACTCTTTTTCTGACTACAAAAAAAGTAGATCCGGATACATCTGCTGATCGGACATTTCTGAATTTTGTTCCTATAAATCAATACAATGAAAATAATCGTAACAGGCTCTTTAGGAAATATCAGCAAGCCACTGACAAAACACTTAGTAGAAAAAGGACACCGTGTTACTGTCATCAGTACAAGTTCAGACAGGAAAGCAGAAATTGAAGCTTTAGGTGCTCAAGCCGCCATCGGAACAATGGAAGATGTAGACTTCCTTTCTGAGATTTTCAAAGACGCAGATATTGTTTACGCTATGGAAGCATTGAATGCGGGAAGCTTTTTTGATCACAACGTAGATTTTATTGCAGCCAGTACTCAGATCGGTAAAAATTACAAAGAGGCATTTGAAAGATCAGGTGTAAAACGTATCGTCCATCTTAGCAGTATCGGAGCACATACGAATAAGGGAAACGGTATTCTAGCGTTTCATTATAATGTGGAAAACATATTGAATAAATTACCTGAAGATGTATCCATAAAATTTATGCGTCCGGTTGGATTCTATTACAATATGTTTGCTTTTATTCCAAGTATAAAAACGCAAGGAGCTATTATTCAGAATTATGGTGGAGACGACAAAGAACCTTGGGTTTCTCCATTGGATATTGCAGAAGTCATTGCAGAAGAAATTGAAAAACCTTTTAATGGCAGAGAAATCAGATATATTGCCAGTGAAGAAATCTCACCCAATGAAATAGCTGAAACCTTAGGAGATGCCATTGGAAACAGGGAACTGAAATGGGAAACTATTGAGGATGAAAAACTGCTAAACAATCTAATTAATGCAGGAATGAATCCTCAAACAGCTAAAGGTTTTGTAGAAATGAATGCATCAAGACGTAACGGAATACTGTATGAAGATTATTATGCTCATCAACCTGTTTTGGGCCAAGTAAAAGTGAAAGAGTTCGCCAGGGAATTTGCCATAGCATATCATCAATAATTTCTACATTTGTATCGTGAACAAACAACCTCAAAGAATAAAATCCATCACTGAGTTCCATCAGGTGAGAGGCTTAACCAAACCTGAGCATCCATTGATCAGCGTCATAAATTACAGTGATATCATCATACATTCTCCAGATCAACCTGTGACAAACTGGATATTGGATTTTTATTCTATTTCCATTAAACGCACCTCCAATGCTAAAATGAAATATGGCCAACAGGATTATGATTTTGATGAAGGGGTGATGTTTTTTATGGCACCAGGTCAGGTGTTCAGCGTTAGTGTAGATCCTAATTCAACAATACAACATACAGGATGGATGCTATTAATCCATCCTGATTTTCTGTGGAACACTTCTCTTGCCAAAAAGATCAAACAATATGAATATTTTGATTATTCTGTGCATGAAGCTTTATTTCTTTCAGACAAAGAAGAAACTGTGCTTGGCAATATCATTCAAAATATTGAGCAGGAATACCATTCCAATATTGACAAGTTCAGTCAGGATATTATTATTTCACAAATTGAAACCTTATTAAATTATTCTGAACGTTATTACCAGCGACAGTTCATTACCAGAAAAATAACCAATCATAAAACTCTTGATTCTCTGGAAACCTTACTTACTGAATATTTTAATCAGGAGGACCTCATCAGTAAAGGGCTTCCTACCGTTCAGTATATTGCTGACACTCTAAATATATCACCTAGTTATTTAACCGGATTATTAAAAGTTCTTACCGGGCAGAGCACTCAACAGCATATTCACGAAAAATTAATTGAAAAGGCAAAGGAAAAATTATCTACTACTCAATTATCCGTAAGTGAAATTGCCTATGAATTGGGATTTGAACATCCACAGTCTTTCAGTAAATTATTTAAAAATAAAACCAATCTTTCACCACTGGAATTCAGGCAGTCCTTTAATTGAAATAGTTTATTTTTGAAATCTTCGTTAAGTTCGCGGAAAATTATTCTATGAAAAAAATTTTAGTAGGAGCTTTGGTTTTGAGTTTATTACAAACATTGTCATATCCGGGAAAGATAATACAACTGTTTTACACGAATATCTTCCTGATGACTGTAAAAAACAAAGCACTTAGGAGTACAGAAATGACGGAATATATATATCTAATGATTACAATAATATTGGTAACTCTTGTATAAAAAAGACCGATACCCGCGATTATGTTTACAAATCATCCGAACAGAAAATCATCATAAATAACTCTATAGAAGCAAAGGTCCTGGAACTCACTTCAAACAAATTAGTGATTTATGTCCCCGATAATTACGATTATAACTGAGATGGCACATTTGATTACTTAAAATATATTTTTTACAAATAAGAACAAATAGTTTCAACTGATAAAAACGCATCATTAGATGCGTTTTTTTATTTTTATTGATCAAGCTTTTTAATTATTTAAATATATAATCATTTAAGATATCTTTATGCAATAAAAACTAATCTGATAAACTTCCATTTCCATGAAAAAAATCATTACTCTTTTCTTTTTATTTCTCATTCAACAGGCGATTTATGCTCAAAAAGAGCAGTATGCTTTTTTTATGAAAACCTGGAATTTTCTAAAATATTATCATCCGGATCTAGCAAGTGGGAAAGTGGATGCTGACAGTCTATTTTTAGCTAATATTGAGAAGGTAGATGAGAAATCGGATGCTAACTCTATTATTAAGCAACTATCAGGAAAACTGAGTAATCCTATTTCCCATTCACTTGTGATTGATGAAAATAAAGAAGCTTTAACGGTAAATCAGAATTTTGATTGGTATAAAAAGAATAAAATGCTCACTGCGGAAGGTAAAACGATTTTGAGCACTATATTTGAACATCGGTATATAGGAAAAGTTCTAAAAGAAAAACAATATGAGCTTTCCAAAAAAGAACAATTACCACTGCCCTTCAGGCTGCTCATACTTGCTAAGATACAAGGCTCCATAGATTATTTATATCCGCATAAATACCTTATGGATAAGAACTTCGAAGTCTTCTTTACAGATCTGGTGGGACAAGCAATATCTTCACCTTCAAGAAAAGATTTTGAAATTATTCTTGCAAAAGCAATTTCTAAAATGGAAGACAGTCATGCTTTTAAGTTCTATGATCAATTAAACTATAAAAATGAAATCCTGCACAGATTTTATTATGCTCCTTTTGATTACCAAGTTTTTAATGATCATCTCTTAATTACTCATCTTATTTTTCCTGAGATCTGCTCTAATGCGCAAATAATGGTTGGAGATAGAATAACCGAAATCAATGGTAAAAGTATTAAACAGATCATCAATGAAAAAAGAGAACTGCTTTCCGTTTCAAACCTTGAGAATCTATTATATCACCTTTCAGATTATCAAAGAAATATGATATGGCCAGATGATGTACAACAAAAAGATTTCAAAATACTACATACCCAAAACAATAAAGCTGAACATACAAAAATCACCTTTATTAATCCTACAGATCAGCAACAGACGTCTGTCATCTCAGCTTATTTAAATGAGAAAATCAGTCTAAAACAGCAACACAAGTTGGTTCACAATGATATTGCATATTTTAAAATCAATGATGTATTTTCTCTGACTGATAATATTGCAGATGATAAGTTTGACAGTCACATGGATACTATTTTTAAAGAAGCTTCTTCTAAAAAAGCAATTGTCTTTGATATGAGAGGATATCCGAACTGGGGTGGATTTGTTTTTCATTATATTTACAAATACTTCTCACCCAGAGAAAATTATTTTGGAAAATATTATGAGCCTAATTTAAAAAATATGGGTACTTACATTCCTATCAGTTATAAGGTGTATGGCCACTATTACCCTAAGATTGAGAACAAAACAGTAAACCCATATAAAGGAAAAGTTTTTATAATCGTCAATCCTGAAACCTTAAGTATGAGTGAATGGAACACTATGAATCTGCAAAATATTTTTCCTCAAGCCATTACAATAGGACAGCAAACAGCTGGTGCTGATGGAGATACAGTAGAAATACAATTACCAGCAGGCTATTCACTGGTGTTTACAGGGAATGGCATATTCTATTATGATAACACACAAACTCAAAAAGTAGGTATAAGAATTAACGAGTTGATAAAATATACCGATGATGATATTATTCAAAATCGTGATCTGGAATTTGAACATATTTTAAAAGCTATTAAATAAGACAAATAAAATCCATTATGTAATAAATACATTTACTAATCTGTTCTACTAATATAAAATGTACAAAGCATATGAAAGCACTTTTCTTTACCCTGTTGTTATTTTTCAACTACCTGCCTGCTCAAGGTCAACCCAAATCCGAAGACTTTTTTCAGACCAGTGATCATGTGCAGATCCATTATAAAGTTTCGGGAACCGGAGAAGCCTGCATTTATATTCCAGGGGGACCGGGACAGGGCTATCCTTCATTTGAACTAATGGGAGGAAATCATCTTGAGAAAAACCTAAAGATGATCTATATGGATCAGAGAGGATCCGGAAAATCTGCTCAGTCGGATGATTATCATTTAGATAAAATGGTACAGGATATTGAGGAATTAAGACAACACTTGAAATTAAATAAGGTTTTCCTCATGGCTCACTCTTTTGGTGGAATTATCGCGGTAAGCTATGCCAAGAAATACCCTCAAAATGTAAAAGGTCTTATTTTAGCCAACGTAACCTTACATTTCTTAAATAATGAATCAGTTAAGGAACAAATTGATTATGCCAATGAACTTCTCCATCTAAAAAATAGAAAAATAGAAAACGATAGTCTTTCTTCCGAGCTTTCCAAATTAAGCAAATCGTTAAGATCAAAACGAATGGGATACAGATTCCTTACTGATGACATTGAGACGATCAAAGAAATGGACAAAATAGATTCATTAAATCCGAGAATTATTGATTTTGGAATGGCTGTGATCTCAAAACCTAAAGAATATCCGGAATATTATGCTGATTATGCGCAATCAACAAAAGACATTAAGGTTCCAACTTTAATCATTACAGGAAAAAAAGACAAAGCGGTAGGTACAAAACATTATCAATCATTCAAATTCGTTAATAAACAAGTGGTTTCAATTGATGGTGGGCATCTTTTGTATTATGAGAAAAACCCAGAATTCATTAATACCGTATGGACCTTTGTAAAGAAGGAAAAATAAATTAGATAGTGATTGTCACTGTTGGTATTGTATTGGATACCTCAACCTTACACCAAAAAAATATTAAGTTATGCAACCACTAAAAAAAATCGACGAGAATACCAATGTTATTACCTGGTTTGAAATCCCTGTTACTGATACCAGCAGGGCAAAAACATTTTATGAGACAATTTTAGACATTAAAATGATTACCCGTTCTATTCCCGAAACCAATGAGGAACTTACTTTTTTTCCTTACAACCCGAATGTAGTTCAGGCAACCTCCGGAAGAATTACAGGCGTTTTATCAAAATCAAAAGACAGCCACCCTTCAGATAAAGGAACACTGGTCTATATCAATGCTTATCCTGAAATTCAAAAAGTTTTAGATAAGGTGGAGTCTGCTGGTGGGAAAATAGTAACTCCACCCATTCAAATGAACGCAGGTTATATTGCTGTTATCACGGATACAGAAGGTAACAGGATTGGTCTACATGCCGAAAAATAATTTA
The DNA here is from genome assembly GCF_025403485.1 of Chryseobacterium paludis. Lineage (NCBI taxonomy): Bacteria > Pseudomonadati > Bacteroidota > Flavobacteriia > Flavobacteriales > Weeksellaceae > Chryseobacterium > Chryseobacterium paludis. The sequence goes on along the minus strand of NZ_CP099966.1, from coordinate 4,567,376 downwards.
TCATTACTATTTTATTAAAGAATATAAAACGTACTATCAGGTGCGTTTTTTTGTTTGGATTTTTTATTCGTTACCGATAATCAAATAAAAAAATTACCATTCTTTAGCGTGTGTGCTGTAACATTTGTTCATTTCCAAAGACTTAATAATAAAATCAACAAAATAATATAATATGAAATCAATCCACTTTTTGAGTTCTGTTTTTGTAATCTTATCTTTTTTCTCTCTTACAAATGCACAGATTAAAGATCAGACTCCTGAAAAGAATGAAATTGTTCCGAATCTAATAAAGAACGGAAAAGAAACAATGATCTGGTATGCATTAAAGGATACCACTAAAATTGAAATTGCAAAAATATACACCGATATCAGTCGCAACGGTAAAACCATCAATGTAAAAACCACTGTAAAAATGTCAGGAAAACCTGATTGGGTAGATGAAACTACGGCTGAACTTCCTCAATTAAAACCGATAAAACATACCTCCTTTAATACCCAAAGGGATATGTCTTTAAATTTCGGAAAAACAGTAACCGGATATTACACAGACAAAGTGACAAATGCCAAAACTGAAATCAATGAAAAAGTGGACGGAAGTTTTTTTGACAGTAATCTATACCCGCAAATTATTCGTTGGCTGCCATTAAAGGATAATTACAAAACTGATATTGCCATTTTTGATTATAATCCAAAATCAGGCTCAGGATTAATGAAAGCCCATATTACAAACACTCAAAAAGGAAGTTTCCAAAATAAGGAAGTCTGGATCGTTAGCGTAACGGATGATATTTCAAGTAATGCTGTAAAGATGACTTTTTATATCGATACAAAATCCAATCAGGTATTGAAGCAGGAAATTGACGCAGGGGGAAGAAAAATGCTTATTGAGAGAATTGAAGGAAATTAAGAAGGGAACAGAATAGAGAATAGAGAATATAAAGAGAAAACGCGCCCTTCGGGCGCGTTTTCTCTTTATATAAAGTTTAAAATAATTAAAACTTCAAATCTCCATTTACTTCTCTTACCGCTTTAGCAGCTTCAGCAAACTTCAATTGTTCTTCTACTGTAAGGGTAATGTTTACGATTTTTTCTACACCGTTTTTACCGATAATAGCAGGAACACCTAAACAGATATCACTTTGATTGTATTCACCTTCCAGCATTAAAGAACAAGGGATCATTTTCTTTTGATCACATGCAATTGCCTGAACCATTACAGAAACAGCAGCACCTGGTGCATACCAAGCAGAAGTTCCTAATAATTTAGTTAATGTAGCTCCACCAACTTTAGTTTCTTCAATTACATATTTTTGTTGCTCATCATCAAGGAAGTCAGTTACAGGAACTCCGTTTCTTGTCGCTTTGCTCAATAATGGAAGCATTCCAGTATCACTGTGAGCAGCGATTACCATTCCGTCAACGTCAGAAATTGGGCTTTCTAATGCTTCAGCCAATCTGTATTTAAATCTAGCAGAATCCAGTGCACCTCCCATTCCGATAATTTTGTGTTTCGGAAGACCAGAAGTTTTGTGTACCAAATAAGCCATTGTATCCATTGGATTAGAAACTACGATGATAATAACCTCTGGAGAATGTTTTACTAAGTTTGCAGTAACATCTTTTACAATCCCTGCGTTAATACCTATTAATTCTTCTCTTGTCATTCCAGGTTTTCTTGGAATTCCTGAAGTGATCACTGCTACATGAGAACCTGCAGTTTTGCTGTAATCTCCTGTTGTCCCGGTAATTTTGGTATCAAAACCGTTAAGCGACGCTGTCTGCATCAAATCCATTGCCTTACCTTCAGCAAAACCTTCTTTAATGTCTACTAAAACTACCTCTGAACAGAAGTTTTTCATAGCGATGTATTCTGCACAGCTTGCTCCTACAGCGCCTGCACCTACTACAGTTACTTTCATAATGTATACTTTTTAAAATTATTTATTTTTAGTTCAGTCTAAAAATTTGACTCCCAAATTTAACAATTCCTGAAAAATTGAGCAATCTTTCAGGAAGTTAATTATCTGCAAAGGATAGATTTAGATTTTAATTTGAAAATTAATTAACGTTTAATAAGAACGTATATAATTTTTTAGCTCCTGATAATACTTCGTTATAGTTCTCTTCAGCAACTTCTGTATCCAGAACTTCTTTAAAATTCTTCCACATTGGCCCTGTATTTTCCTGATAACACCCAAAGAAATTGAACGTTATATCATCGAAACCTTCTGTTTTAGAAAGTTGTTTTGCAATCACGTTTCCACCTAAAGTAGACCCTTCGATCACATACATCATTCCTAACGCTTCATTTTCATTATTAATTTCAAGAGCATGAGAAACAACTTGATTTTTCAAAGCAAGGCTTACAAGATCTTTTTCAATCAATGGAAGCTTTTTTCTTTGATTCAATTGAAGTTTCTCAGCGAATTTTCCATTAAGGCTATTAAAAATTTTGTCTTCAGAATGCAAAAGCATTAAATAATTGGTATTGATGATTTTTTTGTAATCTTCTAAACTGAAAGTCTTGTTAAAAATCTTTTCAGAGTTAAAAAGTTTCTCAGCAGCATCGTGATACTCTGCTGTATTTTGTTTAAGATATTCTGAAACCATAATTAGAGTTTATAAGTCCTCCAAATTTAAGGCTTTTTAAACGTTAAAAGAAAAGAAGTACCATCTTTATTACTTTCATAATCCACATTTCCGCCTATTCTTTTCATAATTCGATGAACAATTGACAGGCCTATTCCATTGCCTTTAAATTTCTTTGCATTATCCATCCTGTTAAAAATTTTAAACATCTTATGTTTCTCTTCTTCAGGAATTCCTATTCCGTTATCTGAAATTCGGTAAACAATGGTTTCGTCATTTTCTATCCCTTCAATTTCTACTCTTGGATGATCCTGATCTGACGAATATTTTACAGCATTATTGATGACATTTAGAAATACCTGATGGAGCATTGTTTTATCGGCCAATACTTCCGGACAGTTTTTAATAATGATCTCGCTTTTTGGACTTTCAAAAGTCATTTTAGCATTTTCAGAGATTTTTCTTATTGTATGAACTGTGGGCAGGCTTTCAAGTTCTATTTCACTGTGTTTTGCCCGGCTTAGCTGCAAAACATCATGCATCATCTCTGCCATATTATCAATTTCCTCAATAATAGACTTTAGCTTATTTTTCTCTTTCTCAGATTTATCAAAATTAGCGAGCAGCATTTGAGCATTTAGTTTCATTACGGTAAGCGGGGTTCCAAGATCATGGGAAATGGTATAGGAAAAACTATCAAGTTCTTCATTTACCTTTTTAAGCTGATCATTAAGCTGCTTTATCGTATTGTACTGTTTATGTGAAGTTTCCAAGATCACATCTCTGATTGCCTGTACACCACTTGTATTTCTTGAGCTCCATCTTTTGGAATTCCCTTTAATATTTTCTTTAAAAACTTCAAAAGATGTTCTTGGAGATACCATTTGTTTTTCTTCACCATTGTGAAAGAAAACATCAGTTTTCTTTTCAGGATTTCCGGCCCATTGAATATGCTCATCAAATTCCTTACGAAACCAGATCAGCATCTCATTTTTAGTCCGATCGATAAAATATATAATAATACCTGCTGAATCTTTGTCCAATCCTAAATTCTCACCATATTCCTTCAGGAAACTGCGGTTTACATAAATACTTTTATTCGTATTTTCATATGCCCATTTTACTATTTTTTCAATAATCGCATGTGGAGGAGTTGCTCCTGTTCTTACAATATTTTCATCAGAAATAATAGCCAGTCCATCAGCTTCAGCAAGATCTTTAATTTCTATTCTGTTTTGAACTAAAGAATCAAATAAAGAATTTTGTTTCAGAAATTCTGTTTTCAGATAGGCTGATTTTTCATTAAGATCCATACGATACTCCAGCTCTTTCTTGGTCTTAAAAGATGAATAAGCGTTGGATGCTAAAGCGGTAAAAATTCCGGCCTGTACCCTGTCCTCAAGATCAATATGTTTAGATTCTGAATTCTGACATGTAACCAACCCCCAAAGTTTATCATCAATGATAATAGAAATACTGAAACTGGAAGAAGCTCCGGAATTTTTTATATACTGACCATGAATCGGTGACATTCCTCGTGAAGCCGTAAACGTAAGATCAATATTTTGTTTTGTTTTGCTTAAAATCGGAACCGTTTCAGAATATACATTACTGAAGATTCTTTTTCTCTTCTTCATATACAGCGCTCTTGCCTGTTTGGGAATATCCGTTTCAGGATAATGCAGGCCAAGGTAACTTTGCATATTATCATCTCTCTTTTCAGCAATTACCTTCCCAGAACCGTCTGTCATGAATTTATAGATCATCATCCGGTCATAGTTTACAATTTTAGAAAGTGTACTTAGAAGCTGATCCCAAATATCCTGTGCGTTATCAATCACATAGAAATTATCATATTTGTTCGAAATACGTTTATCAGGATTTTCCAGTACGGTTTCAAACTCTAAAAAGATTTGGCCTCCATTACGGAAAACAGAAAAATGATATTCAGTTCCTTTAATAAAAATTTTATCAAAATAGGTTTCATTTTCACGTCTTGTAAATGTGTCCAATGACTTGTAAATATCAGATTCTATAATGCTTTGAAAGCTTTCAGGAAGATCAGTAATTTTTTTATCGAAAAGTGATTCCTTATTTTCGATAGTAAATATATCCCGGATATTTTCACTGAAAAAAGTAATGAGATAAGATTCTGCGTCAATGCCAATCAGGTATCCAAAACTTTGTATATACCCTGGAATATGGATGGGTTCTTCATGACACTCTACAAAATTCATAATATTCTAAAATCAATCAAATATAACGAATTTTTTGCTGATATATTATAGTGTGGTATCTAATTTATGAGTAGCAATAACTAACTGAAGCTAAACACCTTACATACACACCAATTGTCTTTAATATACACAATTCTGTTAACAAAATCACAATTTTTTCATAGAAATTAATGAGAAATGATTATTAACATTAAAACAGTATTAAAATAAAATTATTCTCTTAATTAAGTAAAATTTAGTAGATTTATATCACCAAAACATGAAAATACGGATAAATAATTGAATATTATTATAAAAAATTCATTATTTACTTCTCTAACAATCAAATACATCAGTATGAAAAAATTCCCATCCATTATGCTTCATTCTTTTCTTCTATCTGGATTATTAAGTCATATCAATTCCAAGGAAAAAATAATAGTGATCAGTTCTGATAATATCAAAATTTATCATGAGCACACAAAATTTCGCGAAGATCAGGTTTTCTAAATTCCGAGGATTTTAGCATTCACCCAATCATTAACCAATACAAAGCACTATGACTTTTTTTTCAACAAAAAAAAGAACGCAATTATTTTGCTTCTTAGTCTTCTCTTTATCAATGAGTGGACAGGTAAAAGATTCTGTTCAAAATAAAACAGAGGAAGAAAATGTAAAATATCCCATACTACAGATCAAAGGTCTTTTCCAGGCTCGATACCTTTTAGGTATGACCAAAAATGTAGACGTTAACGGCCTTCATCACGAGGATGGATCAGGAACAGACAATAATTTTATGCTGAAATATATGCGGGTACAGGTTCGGGCACAGATCAGCAAACGAACAGAAGTTGTTGTTTTGGCCAATCTCGCCGACTTTAAGAATGACCCCAAAAGCAGGGTTCTTGAAAATGCCTATTTAAAATACACTTTTAACCCTAAACTGGCCATTACTGTAGGTCAATTCCGTCCATTATTTGGTATCGAAGAAACTTATCCTATTGATATCATCAAGTCTTTGGATTGGTCTAATCAGTACACCGAGTTTGGAAAATTAGGCTGGACGAGTTTCCAAATTGGAATGGCGGCAACAGGTCAGCTGGAATTGGGAGAAATACCGTTTCAATATGCCGTTTCTGTAGTTAATGGAAATGGGAAAAATCAGGTTAATGATAACGATAATGGAAAGCAGTATTCAACACGATTGGTATTCGGACTGTCCAAAAAATATAATTTTAATGTTGGCTTAAATGGCGGTATCGGTGAAGTTCTGGGCAAGAAAGTATATGCATTGGGGGTTGACTTTAGCTCATTGATCAATTTCGATTCCAAATGGAGCCTTGAAATGCAACTAGAAGGTAAACAGGCAACCAACCATGTTTTGTACAACTCCATAACCCCAGAACAAAGACTTTCTAATCCCGATGATTATCTTATTCGCGGAGTTTATTTCCTTCCTAATCTGAGGTATGAAATTAACCATAGAAATCTTAGCGCCTTTGAGCTGTCGTGCCGTTATGAATATCTGGATACTAATTTCAGAGTAAGCTCTAATCCCAGACAGACGGTTACCCCAATGTTCGGATTGGAATTCCTTAAAAACTATGGTGCCAGAATTCAGTTGGGTGTACAATTCGACAGATATAAAAAACAGATCGCAAACACCTCACAATACAATAATAATCTATTCATTGTTCAGGTACAAAGTAGATTTTAATCATTAATATCAATACTATTATGAAAGAAATTAATATCAAGAATACAGCAATAACTTTTGCTGTTGCTCTTATCATCTGGTTTATCCCTGAACCCGATGGTGTTACTGCAGATGCATGGCATCTGTTCGCTATTTTCGCCGCAACAATTTTAGGAATTATTCTTAAAGCTGCTCCCATGGGAACTATGTGTATGATGGCCATTGCGTTTACAGCGCTTACACAAGTGATCGCTCCCGGAGATGCTGGAAAATCAATTACCAAAGCACTTTCAGGTTTCGGAGATAAAGTGATCTGGTTGATTGGGATCTCATTTTTTATTGCCCGTGGATTTATTAAAACCGGATTAGGAAACCGTATAGCTTTTCTATTTATCAGAATATTTGGGAAAAGTTCCCTTGGATTAGCCTATGGTTTAGGACTGGCAGACGTTTGCCTTGCCCCGGCTATTCCAAGTAATACCGCAAGAGGTGGTGGAATCATCTACCCTATTATGAAATCCATGGCCATCAGTTTTGATTCTGTTCCTGAAAAACCTGAAACCCACAGAAAACTGGGTTCATTTTTAACACTGAACAGCTACTATATGAATCTGATTGCTTCTTCAATGTTCTTAACAGGAACAGCCAGCAACCCGATGTGTCAGAAGTTTGCAGCCAACCTTGGCATCAATATCACATGGATGTCATGGGCAGCTGCAGGTTTCCTACCTGGTCTGGTAGCATTTTTTGTTGTTCCTCTTGTATTGTATAAATTGTATCCACCAGAATTGAAAAAAACAGGTGATGCTCCTAAAATGGCCGCTCAAAAGTTGAAAGAAATGGGTCCGATCTCCAAAAATGAATGGCTCATGTTATTGGCATTCTTTATCTTATTAGCTCTCTGGATATTTGGAGGATCCCTTTCAATTGATGCCACTACAACAGCCTTCATAGGTTTAACCCTGTTATTGTTAACTTCTGTACTGACATGGGAAGATGTAAAAGCTGAGAAAGGCGCCTGGGATACTATTGTATGGTTTGCAGTATTGGTCATGATGGCCAGTTCGCTTAATGAACTTGGATTTATTGGATGGTTCAGTGACCTTATCAAGGTTAAGATCGGTGGATTGAGCTGGCAGATAGCCTTTCCTGTAATTATTGTAGTTTATTTTTTCAGTCACTATATTTTTGCAAGTGCTACAGCTCACGTTGCTGCGATGTATGCTGCATTATTAGGTGTAGGAGTTGCTGTTGGAATTCCACCCATGTTATTAGCGATGATGCTTGGTTTTTTAGGATCTATTTATGGGGTTCTTACCCATTACGGTCATGGTCCTGCTCCCGTATTTTTCGGAAGTGGATATGTAGAATTAAAAGCATGGTGGCTTCGAGGTCTCGAAATAGGAATTGTATTACTTATTATTTATATGGTAGTAGGAGGTCTCTGGATGAAAGTATTAGGATATTATTAAATTAATAAAACAAAAAATTATGCTGTCTACTTTGTCAAGAAAAATGCTGATGTGTCTTACCGGACTTTTCCTGAGCTTCTTTTTGTTGATTCATTTCCTTGGAAATCTTCAGCTATTTCTTCCCCAGGATCAGGCTCATTTACAGTTTAATGCGTATTCACATTTTCTGTCAGGAAATATTGTGATTAAAATAGTTTCTTACGTTCTGTATGCAAGCATAATTCTTCATGCAATCGATGGTTTAATAATCACTTTGAAGAATAAGAAATCCAACGCCCATTATCAGGCTGACAGACGTGGAAGAGCCAGCAAATGGTATTCCCGCAATATGGGAATATTAGGAACATTACTATTAATTTTTCTGGTTATCCATTTTCAAAACTTTTGGTATGTATATAAATTCGGAACTCCCCCTCTGGATGAAAACGGAAATAAAGATTTATATATTCTTGTGGTTGCAGTTTTTAAAGAATGGTGGTATGTGATCATTTATATTATATCAATGGCCGCTTTGTGCTACCATCTTATTCACGGGATATACAGTGCTATAAGAACGTTAGGATTATATCATCCTAAATTTGTAAAATGGGTTAAAACCATAGGAATTGCTTATTCAGTAATTATAAGTATCGGCTTTGCACTGATGCCCATCTATATATTCTTTACTTCTAATTAAAATAAAATGATGATGCTAGATTCTAAAATACCTCAAGGACCATTAGAACAAAAATGGACCAATTATAAAAAAACAGCAAAGCTCGTTAATCCAGCCAACCGTAAAAAATTAGATGTAATTGTCGTAGGAACAGGTTTAGCAGGGAGTTCTATTGCTGCATCTTTAGGCGAAATGGGATACAATGTAAAATCATTTTGTTTTCAGGACAGCCCGCGAAGAGCACATTCTGTAGCAGGTCAGGGCGGAGTGAATGCTGCTAAAAATTACAAAAATGATGGTGACAGCGTCTACAGAATGTTTGTAGACACTTTAAAAGGTGGCGATTTCAGAGCACGGGAGGCTAATGTATACCGCATGGCAGAGTGTTCTTTAAACCTCATCGATCAGGCTGTAGCCCAAGGAGTTCCATTTGGGAGAGAATATGGTGGTTATCTCAATAACCGTTCTTTTGGTGGAGTTCAGGTTAGCCGGACTTTTTATGCAAGAGGACAAACCGGACAGCAATTACTTTTAGGAGCTTATCAGGCTTTGATGAGACAGGTTGGCAAAAAAACAATTGAATTATTTTCAAGACATGAAATGCTGGATCTGGTGGTTATAGATGGAAAAGCAAGAGGGGTTATCGTAAGAAATTTAGATACCGGAGAAATTGAAAGGCATGCTGCTCATGCTGTTGTATTGGCTACCGGAGGATATGGCAAGATATACTACCTTTCTACATTAGCAATGGGGTGTAATGGCTCTGCCATTTGGAGGGCTCATAAAAAAGGAGCTTTAATGGCTTCTCCCAGCTGGATTCAGGTACATCCTACTTCGCTCCCACAATCTGGAGATTATCAGTCGAAATTAACCTTAATGTCGGAATCACTTCGTAATGATGGGAGAATATGGGTTCCTTCAAAAGAAAATGAAACCAGAGCTGCTAATGATATTCCTGAAAATGAAAGGGATTATTATCTCGAAAGAAGATATCCGGCTTTTGGAAATCTTGCTCCGAGAGATATCTCATCCCGAGCTGCAAAAGAAAGAATTGATGCCGGGTTCGGAATCGGACCTTTAAAAAATGCTGTATATCTCGATTTTTCAAAAGCAATTAAAGAACAGGGAAAAGAGAAGATTCAGGAAAAATATGGAAACTTGTTTGATATGTATCTTAAGATCACAGGATATGATGCCTATCAGGAGCCTATGATGATATCTCCTTCGGCTCACTTTTCTATGGGTGGTTTATGGGTAGACTACGAGCTGATGACTACTATTCCAGGATTATTTGCTTTAGGGGAAGCTAATTTTGCAGACCATGGAGCTAACAGACTTGGAGCAAATTCTCTTCTTCAGGCTTCCGTTGATGGTTATTTCATCGCTCCTTATACAATTGCCAACTATCTTTCTAATGAAATCCATACTGGAAAAATATCTACAGAAGATCCGGCATTTGAAAAAGCTGAAAATGCAGTTAAACAACAGGTAGAAAATCTGATCAACATCAATGGAACAAAAACCGTAGATCATTACCACAAAACCTTAGGAAAGTTGCTTTATGATTATTGTGGCCTGGCTAGAAATGAAAAAGGTCTAAAATACGCTATTCAGGAAATACAAAAGCTAAAAGCAGAGTTCTATAGAAATGTAAAAGTATCCGGACAGGGAAACAGCATGAATACGGAACTGGAAAAAGCGGGACGCGTTGCCGACTATTTCGAAATCGGAGAATTGATGTGCTATGATGCCTTGACCCGAAATGAATCCTGCGGTGCTCATTTTCGCGAAGAATATCAAACTCCAGATGGTGAAGCTTTGAGAAATGACAATGAATTCCAGTTCATTTCAGCATGGGCATGGACGGGTGAAAACAAAGAACCTGAATTAATTAAAGAACCGCTTGTATTTGAAGAGGTACAACCAACGGTGAGAAGTTATAAATAAAAACAAAAATTATGGATTTACATTTGAAAATATGGAGACAGAAGGACGGAAAGACCAAAGGAAAGCTGGTAAATTATGATTTAAAAGAATTGAATTCTCATATGTCTTTTCTTGAAATGCTGGATACTTTAAATGAAAAACTGATCACTGAAGGCGAAGAACCCGTAGAGTTCGATCACGATTGTCGTGAAGGAATCTGTGGACAATGTGGAATGATGATCAACGGTTTAGCTCACGGTCCTTTAAAAAATACCACGACATGTCAGTTGCATCTGCGTTCTTTCAAAGATGGAGAAACTATTGTTATAGAACCCTTCCGGGCAGAAGCATTTCCTATAAAAAGAGATTTAAAAGTAGATCGTTCAGCTTTCGACAGAATAATCTCCTCAGGAGGTTTCGTTTCCATAAATACGGGACAGGCTCCCGATGCAACAGCCATAGCTGTTACGCATCAAACTGCCGAAGAAGCTTTTGACTCCGCTGCCTGTATAGGATGTGGGGCATGTGTGGCAACCTGTAAAAATGCAAGTGCCGCTTTATTTACATCTGCTAAAATTACACATATGGTTCTTCTTCCTCAGGGTAAGGAAGAAAGAAGTAAGCGCGTTATAGATATGGTAAAGCAAATGGATAGCGAGTTATTTGGACATTGTTCCAACACTGAAGCCTGTGAAGTAGAATGCCCGCAAGGTATTTCAGTTCTCAATATCGCCAGAATGAATTATGAGTATAGCAGAGCTTTATTCTTCGGGAAGAAGTAGTTGAATAGTGATAGTCCTAAACTGTAAAAAGCAAAAGGGTAAAATTACTTTTACCCTTCCTACTCATCTATTCTTTTCTGCGACTTTAGCAATTCATCGCTTTACTGCTTTTATCCTTTGTTTTAAACTTCCTTATCGAAATACAGCATATAGAATTTTCCTTTTTCATCTTGTCCCTGCTCCAGCATTTTTCGATCACCATGGATATAAATATGGAAATTCTTATCTAATTTGATAATACTCTTAAAATGTCGCTGCGTCTTTTTCACTGCAGCTTCACTGATTGGGAATTCTTCAGCAATATTGATCTGCATATCCTGTTCATAATCTGTTTTAAAATTAACGAAACTTTCTATCACATGCTGGTCACCTAATACTTCAGTTGCAAAATCATCAAGTTTAAATTCCTCTTTTTCTTTGAAGAAATTAATCGATTTATTTAAAAAGTCAGCCTGATCTGCTTTTGAAACTTCAAACTCCTGAGGAAGCTGTTTTGTAATATAATCTTTATAAACCATTAACGCTTCCTGAGTGTGGAAATACTCATCATCACGCTGTTTCACTTTCAGGAAATCTTCAAACCAATAATACATATCTCCGTTTTTGTTGTTATCAACTACAGATAATACGTATCCATTCTCTTTATGATTATTATAGATCAAAGCTGCTTTATCAATTTTTGATAATCCGATACCCTGATCTTTTTCCAATGCAAAAGTTTCTTCCTGAGGGAATATCTTTAAGAAAGATTCTCTTTTTTCAGTTTTAAAAATCCCGATCTTATCTACTTTCTCATCCCCTTCTCTCTCATCTTCAAAGAATACAATAAATAACTCACCCCCCTGAACTCTAGGGTTTTCAGCAGCTTCAAAAAGATGCTTAGCAATGTTTTCAGACTCCCATAGGAATTTAGCCTTATCCTCAAAAATTTCTGTTACAGAACTGTAAACAGGATTATTTACTAAATAAGTATCACTATAAAACTGATAGGTTTCTTCTGTTTTAAAAGAACCTAAAAAATAATCTTCAAGCATTTCTGCCATCCCTTCTTCCAACTGCAATTCTTCCTGAGAAAGTGTTAAAGACTCACCATTGATCTTATTACCGACTCTGTGTACTATAATTTTTGAAAACATTTTTGATTTTTATGGACTGCAAAGATATTAATAATCTCAAATATCGAGCAGCATTTCGTTTTGATAATAACCCTATCATTTTGGATAGCTTTTTTGCATTATAAAATTCAACAAAAAGAATCAACACATTGAATTACAACTAATTAAAATAAATTAATCTTTAAAGGAATGCAATTGGCATCATCATTATCAAAACATACAAAAATGGACTTAAAAACTTTAAACAAAATCGACAAGCTACGAAGATTAAAAAGCACAGGGCCAAAAACTCCAAAATGGATGAAGCCCTATCATCTGTTGCTTATAGCATTCTTAGTGATTTTTATTTTTGGAGGATTTATAAAATTTTTAGAACAAAATCATTATTAATATGAATTATTTACAAGCCGTTCAGGAAATTACAGAAGTAATTCCTAGCATACAGTATGAATTGGATGAAACTAAAACGCAGAGTTCTTATAGTATGATGAATACTTTTACAGATCACATCAAAAGAATGATTCGTCAAAATGAAAGACCTCTTTTATTTAAAAGTCTAAAAAAGATGGGTACGATCTATAAAAACGGAGATGCAGTACTTAAAAATGCCATAGAATGCACTTTTATCTATTCATTGGACAATGTAACAACTTTCTGCAGTGAAGAATACCGAAAAGCTATCTTTAGTCATATGTCCAAGGATCTTCAGAGAATTTATTCCAAACAGATTTATACACATGGTATATAATGGCAGTAATTGTAAGAAGAAATAATCATTTTGTCACATTACAGAGATTTTTCTAAAAATAGATTCCTCAAAAAACTGACACTACTTTTTTTTATTACATTTTTCAACGATTTCATTACAAAATTATTACGATTATGAAGACAAAAATCAGAAAACAATTTGACTGGAAACAATGGAAAGAGTCGAATTCCAGACACAATATTGAAATCCTAGCTACTCACATTGCACTGATCATCGGAGTATTTATTTTTGCTGCCTGCTTATAAGTTTGGTACACTTTTAGCGGCAGTAAAAGTGTTTGAAAAATAAAATATTATTTATGATGAACGAGCCAATGCAAACTATTAATGAAGAGACCGCTGTAGAGTATTTAAAATTTTTCTATCCCACTCTTAGAAGTGAAATTACACAGTTATCGGTGCAAAATAATTTTGCAGGTATTATCCAATCAACTGTAAACTACTTAAAAAACCTTTTACGAGAGTCCAAAATCAATATTATCGGCCATCACATCAAACTGATGGAAGGGATCTATAGAAATGCAGATTCATATGTAAAAGATATTATCGAAAATCTTTTCGTAAGATCTTTTGAAAGTTTTAAGAAACATACTAAGATACAGCATTGGAATGCCATTTTCCAGTACATGCCTGTCAATTTCCAGGAAATCTATCTGGAGCAACAAAAAAAAGATCAAATATTTTTTGGTAAAAAATAATTTTAAATAAAAATACCCCCGAATCAATAGATCCTGGGGGTATTTTTTATCTTAATCTCTTTTTCCTATTGAGCTTTTTTCTTCACGAAAACCTTTTGAATAGTAGAAAGTTCCTCTTTATTGAGCTTTGTTGTTTTTTCCAGTTTAGCTAAAAAAACGTCAACCTCTTCTGGTGTTGCCGGAGATCCTAGATTTTCGCCTTTATCATTAAAAGAATCTGCCAGAACCTCGCCTTTAGGATCTAAGATCAACCAAAAAGGAAGTCCTGCATCTTTTCCCTTATACCTGCTCATCATTTCCACCCCACCCGGATTTTCAAGCACTTTCTTTTCTCCTCTTTCCTGAACATCAAGATAAGCGGTAACATAGTTTTTATCAAATAGTGGTTTTGTTTCCGGCAGGTTCATATTTTTCTCCATTAGCTTACACCATTGGCACCATGAAGCATGAAACACTAAAAGGACATTTTTATTTTCTTTTTTTGCTTCACTAAGCGCTTTATTTAATACTACATCTGCTTTTTCCTGTGCAAAACCTATCTGAAATAACAATAAGGTAAGAACCAAAATAATTTTAGAATACTTCATTTTTGTCTTTTTAAAAATTTAACTAAACGAATGTACTTAATTTTTCTTTTGAAAATTCTGATTGACAAAAATATCTTTTACGAAGATTAATCAAATCGTAATAACTACTTCAGGACAGTTTCCTCTGTTGCGATTCGTCGAAAAATAATTAACGGTTCTTTCTTCCTTAAGATATCTAACAGGATCTGAACTGAAAATGTAAGAATCAAATAAAATAGTATAAGGAGTAATACGAATCCAATTCCATGTTGTCTATATCCGAAAATACCTTTACCCCAAGAAATTAGTATCCATTGTATCATATACATTGATGTCAGATTTTTACTACAATATTTTAAAATTCTCATGAATGCATTTTCTTTAGCATTGGAAGTCATCCTAAAAATAACCCAAAGAAAGATCAAAGTCCATCCTGCAAAATAAATAACACCTCCAGGCCCCATATGATAAAAGCCATTGTAATTATAGTCTCCATACACAAAAACTAATGGTGCTCCAAATGCTGCAAACACAAGTCCCACATACAGCATGTTTTTAAATAATTTCTTACTGTCATAATTTAACTCCTGAAACCATTTACCAAAAAACATCCCAATGATAATAAAGGACATCCACGGAAAAACAGGGAAATAGACATAAGCAGGAAAGTCATTGTTAAAAAGAAGATCTAAAACATAATTAATTCCCGGAACGTCAATATTAATTCCACTAACTTCTCTGGATACCAACGCTACTAACAATCCTATAGCCAGAATGCCAAATTTATTTTTAACATATTTTCTTATAAAGCCAACAAATAGTAAAGACATTCCCGCTAATTGTAAAATATCACCTAGCAAGACCAAATACACATATTGCTGCTCTATTGGGGCATGCCATCCATACTTTTGAATAAAATTATCCGGTGCAAAACCAAAAATTACAGGAATCATAAATTTCATAAAATTCATGAAAAGAGCTGCCAGTAAAAGTAAACCACCTCGCTTTATTGAACTTTTAAGACTTTGATGACTGGACGTCATAAATGTTACCCCCATACAAATCAGAAAAATAGAAGTACCTCTGCCCAGAAAGACAATAAAACTGCCGATAGCTGTTTCTGATTGCGATTTCACATTTGCAAATATGAGTAAGGTGTGAATAATGACCATTCCTATAACACTCATTCCCTTTATTAAATCCAGTGCCAGAATTCTTTTATTTTGTTTCATAATTTTTTTAGTTTTTAAAAAGCTTCAAATTCTATCATACATGAACTATTTGAAGCTATCGAAAGTCCTTTTTGTATTAAATTTCTGTTATCTCGTTACTATAATTTTTTTAGCAGAATAATCAACCTTTCTCTAATTCCTTATTTTGCTGGATTCTCCAAATACTTTTCTCATCCCAAATTAATTATATTTTATTTAGAATAAATAAAAACAAATATATAAATAAAAAGTAAATATTTTATTTTGGTAATAAATTTTCATAATATTTTGGTGATTTTCCAGAATTAAATACCATTAGTCTGGATATGAAAGTCACTTGGATACCGCTAACTGCCCTTTCAATATAATATCAGTTAAATAGAAACCTAATCTTTCGACCCTGTTTTTACATTCACTTTTTTTGTAATTTAGATTCAAAGAATACAACGATTCATAAGAACATAGATTCATTTCTGGTTGAACATAAACTCAATTCTAATGCTCATCAAACATGATTGAAATAAAAAAATATTCAAATCAAATAAACCATTCTGAACCAAGACGGGTGATCAGATACACCTTATTCTGGTGCAAGAGTGGATCTGCTGAAATCTTGATTGATGAAAATATCTTTAATCTTACGGCTGGAGAAACAGTAACCATCACTTCAGGGCAGTTTCATCAATTGAGAGCTGTTGAAGGAGAAGTGACAGCACTTGAGTTTACTCTTGATTTCTTTAGTAAAAATGACAGCGATATTGAACTCATTTTTCACAACGGTTTATTCTGTCATTTTGGAATGAATGAAAAGATAAGTGTCCGTCAACCCTTATTTTTCACTGAAACATTGAATCTAATTGAGAATGAAATCAGTGAGAAGCCCTATCAGTATTTAATTTCAACACATTCACTGGTTGAATTATTACTTATTGAGATCAACCGCAGTAAAATAGCAAATGGTGATGAGATCTGGAAGCCTGACGCTTTATTTTTAAAATTTCTGGAAAGCGTACGTAATCATTTTGCAGAAAACTATCAGGTATCTCATTTTGCAGATCTCCTAGGAACTACAGAAGCTAAATTGAATGAAGTTTCAAAACTGCATACTAACAAAACAGCACAGAATGTTATTTACAGCCTTATCATTTCTGAGGCTAAAAGATTATTACTTTACGAGAAGTTAACTGTAAAAGAAATCGCCTACCAGCTTGGGTTCAATGATCCCTTTTACTTTTCCAACTTCTTTAAAAAACACACTTCCCTATCTCCAAAAGATTATCAGAAGTCGGTAAAAAACTAAATATTATATGCTTTTCCCAGAATTGTCTATTCTTTAGGCTACGGCTATCACCGAACTTTGTACTTGTAATTAATCAACTAAGATTTTTAAGTATGAAGACTAAACAAGATATAGCCGTTTTCCTGTTAAGAATAACATTAGCGACAGGTTTTTTATCAGCTGTTGCAAGCAGGCTTGGTTTTTGGGGTAGCTATTCTTCGGGTTGGAAAAATTTCGTCAGTTATACCGCTGAAACCAATTCCTTTTTACCACAGACATTTGCACCAGGTATTGCTTTATTGTCAACTATTACTGAATTATCGATTGGTATTTTTCTTCTTGTTGGCTATCAAATCAGTAAAACTGCTTTATCCGCTTCTATTCTCACTTTATTATTTGCATTAGCCATGTCTATTTCTTTTGGTTGTAAAGAGCCTTTGGATTATTCAGTTTTTGCATTCAGCGCGGGAGCATTTTTGCTAAGTACTTTCTCACGTTACAAATGGACTTTAGAAGAGTTTTTAAACACAATAAAATAATTTAAATTTTAATATCATGAACACAAACATCCACGATTACATCGTAAAAACAGAACAAACAGAGTGGCAGCCATTAATTGAAAAAGGAATTCACTACGAAGGCATATTTGTAAAGTCTTTAAAATTTGATCCTGAAAAAAACCGGTCTACAACCATACTTTTAAAATTTGAGCCAGGTGCGAGTTATCCCTATCATAATCATCCAGCTGGAGAAGAATTATTTGTAATGGAAGGAGATGCTGTTATTGCAGGAGCACATTTGGAAAAAGGGGATTATTTATATACTCCACCAAATTTTAAACATTCCGTGAAATCAGAGAATGGTTGTATACTTTTTTTCATGATACCAGAAGAAGTAGAGATTCTTTAAAGTATTTATTTCAATAAAAAAACCGGGGTAAAACAATGTTTTACTCCGGTTGTATAATCAAGTGTAAAGAATTACCTATATATTATTACACACAAAACCTTTTTCTAAGCATCATTATAGAACAATATTGGTTCGTTGTTTTTTCTCGCTTCTCATGCAGATGTATATCATAATTTATTTACTTAACAGCCTCCTTTGCGGGGGATACGTTGAAAAATTATCTTACTATCCCGTTCTACATATTCGCCAGATACTATTGGGTATGAATACTTGGGTGCATGCAATATGTTATGGCTTCTTACAATTATTTTGTCGTTAACTTTCAGACTATGCAATTGTTTTAGTTGAGACTTTTCCGGCTCAAATTTTACAATGTAATCGTCACCATTAATTCTGACCATCACCCCAAAACCTAATCTTGAACCTGGCGGAAGAGAAAGTGAGGTTACAACTCCATCCATATTGGTATAATCTTTAATGTTCTTCCATATTTTAGCTTCAGCGTCCCGCACTTTTTTACCTGCGGGAGACACTTCCCATTTTTTATACATTATACCAGCAGGAGTAGCCTCCCACTGTTTCAATGCAGCTTTCCTTTCAGCAGAAGAGAGAGTCTTTGGGATTGATTTTTTAGAAGTTTCATTTTTAATTTCACGATTAGCAAATACCAATCCACTTACCACAATCAGCAGCAAGCTCAGCACATAAATCATTTTTTTCATGTTTTTTGTAGGTTTAATTAATAACATCGCTTTATCTTCTTTTAAAGTTTATGTGATAAAATTACTTTAATGTTTTTCTGCCTGTGAACTTAAAATTGTAAATAAAAATGTAAACTTTGTAAAAAAAACTTGACACTATGTTTAATAGCAGAAATCTCCTTTCAGGAAAACGCAAATACCTGTTCGGATTAATACTTCTCTCATTTATTTGTGTAATCTATGTATATGCGGATTTCAGCAGTGAGAATAGTGACGACTTTGACTTTGCCAGAAGGGAAGTTTTGCTCCGCAGAATCGGACATGAAATACTTCTACAGTCGGGTGATAGTATATCAAGAGTACTCCCTGTGAAAAAAATTGCGAAAAATGAATATCTGATCAGCTTTGAGAATAAAATTACTTTTCAACCGGACTCCTTAGTGAATACAACTCAACGTTTGTTAGCCAAAGACCCGCTCACAAGTGATTATATTGTAAATGTACTTAACTGTGACAACTCCAGCGTAGCCTATGGATATGCTATATCTAAAAATAAACGAGATGATGTTGTACCGTGTAGAGGAAGAAAGCAACCCGTTGCCTGCTATATGATCAAAATTAAATTCAAACCCACAGGAATAAACATAGTGAAAAATGGGTATCTTCTGGGTGGCCTGTCATTTTTAGCATTTGTTGGTTTTATTATTTTCAGATATGCTCAGCCCCGGAAAACTTTACCTGAAAATCAGCATACAGATATGTTCACTTTGGGCTCAGTGTTGTTCGATGCGAAGAACCGTAAGCTTATAATAAATGGAAATACAATAGAATTGACCGGAACTGAAGCACGTCTGTTACTTATTTTCGCATTATCTCCTAACGAAACTATAGAGAGAAGCAGGTTGCAAAAAGAGATATGGGAAGATGAAGGTGTTATTGTGGGGCGTAGTCTGGATATGTTTATTTCAAAACTTAGAAAAAAACTGGAATTTGATCCGAATATCAAAATTGTTGTTATACGCGGAAAAGGATATAAGCTTGAAATTAACGCTTAAGAACTTACCGCATTGTTCGGTACAATAAACCGAGGTGACAGTCTTAGGTATAAACTGTGCATCATAAATGGGACACTTTTTTTAATCCTATTATAGTAAAAATTTACTTAAGTTTCACTTTATCGCAACTTAAGTTCTGGTACAAATAATTAAAAACGAAATATAAAACACATAAACAATAGTTATTAAAAAAATAAAAACCGCTATGGACCTTTGTCCATAGCGGTTTTATATGTTTTATTGATTAATATTAATCAATAATTATTTTACTTCTTCGAAGTCTGCATCCTGCACATCTTCACTTCCTGCGTTTCCACCAGGATTTTGAGCACCTGCATCAGCTCCTTGAGCTTGCTGTCCTGCTGCATACATTTCTTCTGAAGCTGCCATCCAAGCTGCATCTAAAGCTTCTGTTTTAGCTTTTGTATCATCAGAATTTTTAGATTCGAATGCTGTTTTCAATTCAGCTGCTGCAGATTCTACAGCTGCTCTTTTATCAGCAGATAATTTATCACCAAACTCTTTCAATTGTTTTTCAGTCTGGAAGATTAATCCGTCTGCTTTATTGAAGATTTCAACTTCTTCTTTTTTCTTAGCATCTGCTGCAGAGTTTTCCTGAGCTTCTTTTTTCATTCTCTCGATTTCTTCATCAGAAAGACCTGAAGATGCCTGAATTTTGATCGTTTGTTCTTTGCCAGTTCCTTTATCTTTAGCAGAAACGCTAAGAATACCATTCGCATCAATATCGAAAGTTACTTCAATTTGAGGAACTCCTCTTGGTGCTGGTGGAATGTCTGCCAAGTCGAATCTACCGATCTCTTTGTTATCGTTGAACATGGGTCTTTCCCCTTGTCCTACTCTAATGCTTACTGCTGGTTGATTATCAGAAGCAGTAGAGAATGTTTCAGACTTTTTAGTTGGGATTGTTGTATTCGCTTCAATTAATTTAGTAAATACAGAACCCATTGTTTCAATACCTAAAGAAAGTGGTGTAACATCAAGAAGTAATACATCTTTTACATCTCCTGTTAAAACTCCCCCTTGGATTGCTGCACCGATCGCTACAACCTCATCCGGGTTAACTCCTTTAGATGGTTTTTTACCGAAGAATTTCTCAACTTCTTCCTGGATAATAGGGATTCTTGTAGAACCACCAACCAAGATCACTTCGTCGATCTCAGAAATAGATAAACCTGCATCAGCTAATGCTTTTTTACAAGGCTCCATAGATCTTCTTACCAAGTCAGCGGATAACTGCTCAAATTTAGCTTTTGTTAAAGTCTTCACTAAGTGTTTAGGACCTGTAGCTGTAGCCGTAATATAGGGTAAGTTGATTTCAGTTTGTGGAGAAGAAGATAATTCAATCTTAGCTTTTTCAGCAGCTTCTTTCAATCTTTGTAATGCAATAGCATCAGATTTTAAATCTACTCCTTCTTCAGCTTTAAATTCATCTGCCATCCAATTGATAATAACATCATCAAAGTCATCACCACCTAGGTGTGTATCTCCATTAGTAGATAATACTTCAAATACACCGTCTCCTAAATCAAGGATAGAAACGTCGAAAGTACCACCACCAAGGTCATAAACAGCAATTTTCTGATCTTTGTGATTTTTATCCATACCATACGCTAACGCTGCAGCCGTAGGTTCGTTGATAATTCTTTCTACTTTAAGACCTGCGATTTCTCCAGCTTCTTTAGTAGCTTGTCTTTGTGCATCATTAAAGTAAGCAGGTACAGTAATTACTGCTCTTGTTACTTCTTGTCCAAGATAATCTTCAGCAGTCTTCTTCATTTTCTGAAGTGTCATTGCAGAAATTTCCTGTGGTGTATATTCTCTATCGTCAATTTTAACTTTTACAGTGTCATTCGGACCTTTTACAACTTCATAAGGTACTCTTGAAATTTCACTTGCATCATCTTTAAAATGAGTTCCAATAAATCTTTTGATAGAATATACTGTCTTTTTTGGATTCGTTACAGCCTGTCTTTTTGCAGGATCTCCTACTTTTCTTTCACCATCTTCTGTAAATGCTACAATAGAAGGAGTCGTTCTTTTACCTTCTGCATTAGGAATAACAACAGGGTCTTTACCCTCCATTACAGCAACACAAGAGTTGGTCGTTCCTAAGTCAATTCCAATTATTTTACTCATAATATTTTTATTTTTTCTAATTTTTAATTTGATTTACACTCTACATTTCTCAATATTCGTACCATTCAAATTTATATGACAAATTGACATAATAAGTAAAAAGACTTGATTTACCCAAGGTTTCATGAAGCCATCAATTCAAAATATTTCATTATTTTTCAGTAGATTATAAAATAATTCATCTTTGAATCTTTTTATCATTCTTTATGACAAACCTTCATGTTTAATTTTCCATTCACTAAAAACTAAGAATGAAGATTTTCATAAACAGATCTGAGAAAAATAAAATAATACATCTTTACATGGTATAAAATATCATATCAAATTAGTCGATGTGTAATTTGTATAGTTAGGGTTAAAGGCAACAAGTAAATTTAACTTGAAAAATCAATAATAAATAGATGACTGAATCTTAAAAAAACATATATTAGTGAAGAAAGTCAGTATTGTCCTTGCACACTGATTATGGGCAGGTGGCTCATACTGGAACAAAATAATTCGATCTCTTATTAGTGAAGGTCATGTAGATGTTCCCATTCAAAATTATTAATCAAAGTTTAATCTTGTTTATCAACATTAAATATGTTTTAATCCTTATTTTTGATAAATTTTTTATATAAATATGTCAATACACTTTAATCCGAGGGATATTACCTGGCTGGCTTTTAACGAAAGGGTTTTACAGGAAGCAATGGACGAGAATGTACCATTGCATTTAAGAATACGTTTTCTGGGAATTTTCTCCAATAATTTAGATGAATTTTTCAGAGTACGTGTTGCCGGATTAAAGCGCGCCATGGATTTTAAAGAAAAGGTAATCGCTGAATCTTTCTATCAGCCACCTTCCAAGATCTTACAGCGAATCAATGAAATTGTAATAAGTCAACAGCAGAATTTCGATAAAACCTGGAAAAAGATCCAGGGTGAAATGGCTGATCATAAGGTTTCGATTAAAAACGCAAGAAACCTAACTGTTTTACAAAAAGAGTTTGTCAGAAAATACTTTGATGAAGTGGTAGAATCCAATGTAATTCCTATCCTTCTTCACGAAAATACATCAATGCCTTACTTAAGAGATAAAAGTCTCTATCTTGGGGTTGCCATGAGAAAAAAAGACTGGCAGTATCAGAGTAATTATGCCATTATAGAAATCCCTTCCCGTTTTGTGGGAAGATTTGTTCTTCTGCCAACAGAAGATCCTGAGGAAAAAAATGTAATGCTTCTAGAAGATGTAATTACCTTTAATTTACCACATATTTTTTCATACTTCGGTTATGATGAATTCGCTGCCAATGCCTTTAAAGTAACAAAAGATGCAGAAATGGATTTGGATAATGATATCAAAACCAACTTCGCTGAAAAAATAGAAAAAGGTCTAAAAAACCGTAGAAAAGGAAAACCTACAAGATTCGTTTTTGATAAAGATATGGATAAGGCATTATTGGAATTGCTTATCCGCAAACTTAACCTGACAAAAAAAGACAGTATCATTCCCGGAGGAAAAATTCATAATTTCAAACATTTCATGGATTTCCCTGATGTTTTTGCAACTTACACAAGACCTTTGGAAAGAACTTCTTTTACACACCAGGCTTTTGAACATGGCGAAAGAGTAACGGATGTTATATTAAAAAAAGATGTACTTCTCAGTTTCCCTTATCATAAATATAATCCAGTTATCGATCTTCTTCGTGAAGCGGCAATGGATCCTGATGTAAAATCAATACAGATCACTGCCTATCGTTTAGCCAGCAGTTCGAAAATAATCAATGCACTGATCTACGCAGCAAGAAATGGCAAAGAAGTAACAGTCATGCTTGAACTTCAGGCAAGGTTTGATGAAGAATCGAATCTTGAATGGAAAGAAATGCTGGAACCTGAAGGCATAAATGTTTTGGTAGGAATTCCTGATAAAAAAGTTCATGCAAAGCTTTGTGTCATTAAAAAGAGGGCTCATAATAAAACCATTCAATATGGCTTTATAAGTACCGGTAATTTTAATGAAAAAACAGCAAGAATTTATGGTGACCATCTCTTGATGACGGCAGACAGAGGCGTTATGGCAGATATCAATAAAGTCTTTAATGTTCTTAAAAAGCCTAAGGAAGATTATATCTCTGTTTTGAAAACGTGCAAAAATCTTGTTGTTTGTCCACAGTTCATGCGTGAAAAGATTGTACATCATATCGACAAGGAAATCGATGAAGCCCGAGCCGGAAGAAAAGCTGAAATTATCATTAAGGCAAATTCAGTAAGTGATCGTGCTTTAATTACAAAACTTTATGATGCTGCACTGGCGGGGGTTACGGTAAAAACAATTGTAAGAGGAATCTACTGCGTTGTTAACCAAAAAGAATTTAAAGAAAAAATAAAGGGTATAAGTATTGTTGATGAATACCTGGAACACGCAAGAGTGATGTACTTTTATAATAAAGGCGTTGAAGATATGTATATTTCTTCCGCAGACTGGATGACAAGAAATCTTGATTACAGGATTGAGGCTGCAGCTAAAATCACAGACAAAGATCTGAAAAAGGAGCTGAAAGACATTCTTGATATACAGCTAAGAGACAATGTAAAAGCTAGAATTTTAGATAAAAGGCTAGGCAATGAATATGTGAGAAATGACAAACAGGAATGTCGTTCTCAAATTGAAACATATAAATATTTAAAAGCTAAAACAAATATCAAATGAAGATTGCAGCGATAGATATAGGAAGTAATGCAGCGAGACTTTTAATTAATGAAGTAAAAATCACCAATAAACACCCCGAATTTATAAAGCTTAATCTTCTGAGAATTCCTCTGAGATTAGGAATGGATGTGTTTACTCATGGAGAAATTGGTAAGGAAAGGGAGAAAATGGTCATTGACTCAATGAGAATTTTCAGTGATTTGATGAAGATCTATAAGGTAGATCATTATAGAGCTTGTGCTACCAGTGCTATGCGTGATGCTAAAAACGGACAGGAAATCATTCAGCAGGTAAAGGAAACTTCTGGAATTAATATTGAAATTATTTCTGGAGATGAGGAAGCTACATTAATTTATGAAAATCATGTTGCAGAAGGTTTAGATAAAGATTTTGCATATTTATATATTGATGTTGGCGGAGGTTCTACAGAGCTTACCTTTTATGAGAATGATAAAATGGTTTATGAAAAATCTTTCAATATCGGAACAATACGTCTTCTGAATAATTTCGTAACTGCCGACAATTGGTATGAAATGAAGCAGGAGGTAAAGAAAAATATTATAAGCAAAAAACCAATCGTTGCAATTGGATCAGGAGGAAACATTAATAAGGTTTTCTCTATGAGCAAAACAAAGGACGGAAAACCCATGACTTTATCGCATTTGAAGAAGGTGCATAAAGAGTTTGATGAATTGAGTGTGGATGAAAGAATGACAAAACATAATTTGAGGGAGGATAGAGCGGACGTTTTAGTTCATGCTTTAAAGATTTTCAATAATGTAATGTTGTGGTCTGATATCAACAGGATCTTTGTTCCAAAAATCTCTGTTGCTGATGGTCTTATTCACAATATTTACAGTCAGTTACATGAGAAAAAATAATTACATTTAATTTGTAAGCATATCGTAAAACCAGTTGTCATTGCAACTGGTTTTTTTATTTTCTTAACTCATTTTCATAAATTTTTATTCTTAGCATAGTTATTTGGTTATACCGTAGAAAACAAATTGACCTCAAGCAAACTTTATTACCACGTTTTTTCCATGCTTTTTTATTAAAATTTACTTAAAATGACAATATGTTTAAAATATTCGCTTTCAATAAAAACTGCATAAATTGTAGGTATACAAGACACTTACCTTTTAGGCACAGCTAAAACAAACGAAAGTGTTTAAAAATATTTTAAGAATTTAATTTTTTTTAAAGTAAATTTAAGTGCCCAATCGTTATAAAAGTATAATCGAAATAACATGAGTTCAAATCCAATCAAAATAATCATCACAGGAGCTACAGGAATGGTAGGAGAAGGTGTTCTAATGGAATGCCTTGAAAACCCTTCTGTTTCAGAAGTTTTAAGTGTCAGCAGAAAACCTTCAGGAAAAAAACATGCTAAATTAAAAGAGTATATTATTTCTGATTTTTTGAGCATCAATTCAAATGATGAAAACCTGAAAGGTTATGATGCCTGTTTTTTCTGCGCTGGGATCAGCAGTATAGGAATGAACGAAGAAGATTACACTAAAATAACTTACGAAACGACTCTTCATTTTGCCCAGGCTGTATTGGATCAAAATCCAGATATGGTTTTTAATTATGTTTCTGGTTCACACACTGATAGTACGGAAAGTGGAAAGACTATGTGGGCAAGAGTAAAAGGGAGAACTGAAAACTCTTTGAAAAAATTAGGTTTCAAAGGATCTTATAATTTCCGTCCAGGCTTTATGAAACCTGTAGATGGGCAAGTGAACGTAAAGTGGTTTTTTAAACCTTTTATCTGGCTCTTTCCTATTCTATTACCTTCGAAATCTTTAACATTGCATGAGGTAGGAAAAGCTATGATCAATGTTGTTAAGAAGGGATATCCGACATCAGTTTTAGAAATCAGAGACATTAAAAAACTTGCAATATGAGAGAAATGCTAAAAAGAATAATCCTTGTTATTTTTATATTACTTGTTTTAACTGCAATTTCAGGGTTTTTATATACTCAGAAACATCCATTAGAAAAAGTATCAGCAGAAAAACATTGGATACAAAAAGGAAAGAACCAAAAATAGCTTTAGAATCTGATTAAGTATGAACAAAATTTATATTATTACACATTATTAATCATTTCTTAAGATTCCATTAAAATATTTACAAAGGATAAAGTCCATTTTTGCATTAATCAAAATTTAAAGTAAAAATGACGAATAACTACCTTTTAAGAGGTTTCCTTCCTATCGCTGTTTTATTTCAAGGCAGTATTTTTGGACAATCATTGATCCATTATTGGAATTTCAATAACAATACTTCAGAAACTTCCATTACCGCTCCCACTTCTTCTTTAATAAATGGTTCTTCCCTCGTTGCCATTGCAGGTGGAACAAGTATTATTGATTTTGCGGGTGGAACCGGACAAAATTTCAATGTCGATAATTTAAATACCCGAAATAATGATCCTGCCGGAACCCATTTAAGATTTAATAATCCAATTGGTGGTGGACTTCAATTTTCTTTACCAACAACAGGATACAATAACGTGGTTGTAAAATTTACAACGAGAAGATCAGGTTCAGGAGCAGGAGCACAATCCTGGTTCTATTCACTTGACGGGACTACTTTTACACCCTATCAAACCGTGAATCCACAAGATGGAAATCCACAGCTGATTAGTTTTGATTTTTCAAGTATCGCTGGAGTTGCCAATAATCCAAATTTCAAATTAAAAGTTGAATTTTCAACAGGAGCGGGAGGAAATGTAGGTAACAACCGTTTTGATAACTTTACTGTTGATGCAGTGGCGGCAGGTGGTGCAGACACTACTCCACCCTCTGTAGCATATCTTCCGGCAAACAATACCAATAATGCTTCCACAACTGTTGACCCAAGTATCTCTTTTAATGAAAATATAAGATTGATCGATAACTCTACGATCAACGATATTAATGCACAAAATCTTGTTGAATTCCGTCTGGGAAGTGCTTCAGGAACACAAGTTCCTTTTACAACAACGTTCAGTAATAATAAGATCACGGTGATCCCAACTGCAGGTTTACTTCCAAATCACACTTATTATTTAGCATTAAAACCTAATACTGTTGAAGACTTAAGTGATAATGCAGTGACCACATCAACTTCAACCGTTTTCACCACTGCAGGTACAAGTATTTCTTTAGATAAAAACTTTGTAAAAGTCAATGAGAATGCGGGTAGCTTAAGCTTTAAGATCAACATCAACAATCCTTCAAATTCTACTGTAAATCTTGTGGTAAAACCAGCTCCTTTCAGTACAGCGGGAAGCAATGATTTTACATTAAGCAATCAGACCATCAATATCACACCGTCAACAACCAGTTATACGGTGAATATTCCAATTATTGATGATACACTGGAAGAGCAACAGGCTGAATACTTTGTCGTAAGTCTTGAGAACCCTGTAGGGGCAACCATAACGGGAGATAATTCGGCAACAATATATATTGTAGACAATGACAAAGCTGCTCCGGTTCCTTCTAATCAGATTCAGCTGAACTATATCGGAAGTTTTGATCCTTCAGGTAATAACAATAGTTCTACAGAAATTGTTGTTCATGATCCTGCCACGCAGAGATTATTTACGATCAGTTCCTTAACAGATGTTTTTGATATCATTGATTTTACTAATCCAACCACACCAGTAGTTACTAAAACAGTAAATATGGCTCCTTACGGAGGAATTACAAGTATCGCTGTAAAAAATGGGATTTTAGCTGTTTCCTCTCCTAATGCTAATCCACAACAAAACGGTTCTGTAATTTTCTTTGATATAAATGGAAACTTCCTTAAGCAGGTAACCGTAGGTGCCTTGCCTGATATGATCACGTTCACTCCGGATGGTACAAAAGTAATCACAGCAAATGAAGGAGAACCTAATGATGCTTATACTGTAGATCCGGAAGGTTCTATAAGTATTATTGATATTTCTGGCGGAGTTAATAATGTTACCCAAACGAATGTTACTACGCTTAATTTCACCAATTTTAATTCTCAAGAAGCTGCTCTTATAGCAACAGGTCTTAGAAAAGTAAAATCTACGAGTACACTAGCCCAGGATTTAGAGCCTGAATATGTTACTGTAAGCTCAGACAGTCAAAAAGCATGGGTTACTCTTCAGGAGAATAATGCTATCGCTGAGGTAAATCTTGCGACAAAAACCATAACAAGCATTTGGGGTCTGGGTAAAAAAGATATGAGCTTACCTGGCAACGGATTCGATGCTTCAGATAATAATGGTGAAGTATTAATTGCCAACTGGCCGGTAAAAACGTTCTATACTCCGGATGCAGTACAAAACTACAAAGTGGGTGGTACCAATTACATTGTAACGGCTAATGAAGGTGATGAAAAAGACCTTTCTGGGTTTAGTGAAAGAACTACAGTAGGAGCTAATGGCTATGCTTTGGATGCGGCAGTTTTCCCTAATTCATCTGTATTAAAAGCTTCCCATAACTTAGGTAGATTCAGAGTAACATCGGTAAATGGAAATACAGACGGAGATGCTGAATATGAGGAAATCAATGCAATGGGAGCTCGTTCATTCTCTATCTTTAATGCCGACACAAAACAGATTGCCTATGATAGTGGTGACCGATTTGAAAGGTATATTGCTGCCAATCATCCATTAATTTTCAATGCTGATAATGAAGCAAACGGTGCTAAAAACAGAAGCCGCGCAAAGGGTCCTGAACCCGAGGGCGTCGCTTTAGGAACTATCAACGGGCAGACTTTTGCTTTCATCACTTTGGAAAGAACAGGAGGTGTCATGGTTTACAATATTACGGATCCTAATAACGTAACATTTACTGACTACAAGAACTCTCGTTCTACATCCGCTTATGGAGGTGATAATGGTCCGGAAGGCATTATTTATATAGCTCCTCAAAATACAACAACAGGAAAAGGATATGTAGTGATCGCCAATGAGATCAGTGGTACACTATCAATGTATGAGGTGGCACAGTCGCCGACATTAGGAACAGGGGAAATAAAGGCTGAAAAAGCAACTTTCAATATTTTCCCTAATCCAGTTGCAAAAGGAAATACTTTGTATTTTAACAGAGCCCAGGATTATGAATTGTATGATATGTCAGGAAAGCTAATTGGAAAAGAAAAAAATGCTTTAACAATTGATACTTCCAGACTTTCTACAGGAGTATATCTGGTTAAAACTTCAGATGGTACAATTAAGAGATTAATTGTAAAGTAGAATATATTATTTAGTTGAGCAAAGAGCTTCGGACAATGTCTGAAGCTCTTTTGTTATAGGCTTAAATTATTTAATGCATATCATCGTAAATACGAACGAGATCAACAACATTTTTAACCTTTAGTTTATCAAAAATTTTCTTTTTGTAGGTACTGATCGTAGACATTTTAAGATCCAGAATATTAGCTATTTCTATATTTCCGTTTCCTTCTGCTAAAAGTTTAAATATCTGAAACTCTCTTTTAGAAAGCTTTTCTACAGTACGACTATCTTTGGAGTGGTTTAAAAGCTTATTCACCATTTTTGAAGGATAATAATACCCTTCTTCAAATATAGCGGTAATCCCTCTCAGTATTTCAGATTCTGAAGCCCCTTTATTAAGGAACCCTTCTGCTCCTTCTTCAATATACTGAATACCTACACTTTCATCATAGATGGAAAATATCATGATTTTAAGATCATCCTTTTTCTTTTTAAGCTCTTTTACCATTGCTTTATAAATGCTATCAGGCATATCAGTATCAAGGATTACCAGATCATATTTTTTTTTAGAAACTTTTTCTTTGGTTTCTGTATAATTTTCGGCAAAATCTATTACACAGGGATATTGAAGTTTTGATTCTAAAAGCAGCGCAGTACCCGTTCTCACAATATAATGGTCATCCGCAATGAGTATTTTTTTCATAGTTCTAAGTTTTTGATCATAACTTCCAAAAGGAATTTTTCTTATTCTTTTGGAAAGCATTTCCTCTTCCGATTTTTAGCACGAAATGCAATACAACATGTAGGCCGATACTATCTTTTTTCAAAGAAATTTCTTTATAATAAGGTTTTACATATAATTTTTACTACCATCTATTTGTTTCGAAGAAACCTATATCCTGAATTGTCAATTTTAATGACTCCCAGTTGTCTCGCATTTATAATCCTAGTAACGATCAATTTTGGTTTAGTCTCAATTAATATACAATCGTAGTCATGGAAATTGCATTTATATTCACAAGCCATATTAAGCCATAATTATTTCCTGTAATACTTTTTGGTCTCTTATATATCGTTTCATTGGTTGATTGAGACCAAATTGAAAAGTACTGCACATCAAAATAGGAAAATAAAAAGCATAGCCGGAGTAAGAAAAGCCTCATATAGTGTTGTAAATAAATTTTTTACAAAAGTAACATTAATAAAACTCACAAAAACATAGAATTATTTCTATATGAATTTAATATTAATTCTAATTATTAATCACATATTCTTGAGTAAAGATCACAAAAAAAAGACAGGTTCTAAAAACCTGTCTTTAAACATATTATATTATTATAATTGAATAAATTAATAAAATCGGAAATTGAATATAAATATTTAAATATATAGATATATGGACTTCATTTTTAACCCTTTGAAGAATCATCTTTTGGAGCTTCATTTCCCAAAGTCATATCATCAAAATTCTTCTTTTCTTTCTTCTCAATGATCTTAACAATCTCCTTTTGAACCTCTTCCGGTTTTCCTTTTAGATAATCCGGTAAATTTAATCCCGCCATATTAAATAAATCATTCAATGGGGGAACTGATTTCATCATTCCTGAAACAAAGTTAGCTGTGGAAGTATTTCCATCTTTATCATTTCCGCTATCCCATACTGTAATCTTATCGATCTTAATATTCTTAACAGCTTCCACCTGGGTTTTAACCAATTCAGGAAGTTTTTCAATTAACAATAACTGGAATGCACTGTTCGTATCACCACCAGCTGCCTGTATTATTTTGTCGTAACCTTCAGCTTGCTTTGTCAGAATCTCGTAGAGACCTTTTGCTTCAGCTTCCATTTTAGCAAAAATAGCGTCTGCCTCACCTTTTGCCTGAACTCTTATTTTCTCAGCTTCTGCCTGTGCATCAATGATTGCCTTTTGCTTTGCAATTTCTGCATGAACAACAATATTCGCCTGTTGGGTAGAACGTTCTCTTTCAGCCCTGGCTGTTTCGGCTTTCTGTTCGGCAAGATAAGATTCCTCCAATGATCTTGCGGCCTGAACTTTCTCGGCAGCAGTAGCAATTCTCAGCGCTTCAGCTTCTTTTTCTCTTCTTTCGGCATCAGAGTTTGCAATGGTAATTTTTGCTTCGTTTTCTCCTTTTACAGCGATAGAGTTGGCTAAGGAAGTTGCAATACGTGCTTCTTTTGCTGCTTCTGCCTTTCCGATTGCTTCATCCTTTCCTGCTGCAGCAATACTTACTTCTCTGTCTTTTTGGGTGATGGCAATTTTCACATCACGATCTCTCTGCGTTTCGGCAATCTGAGTGTCTTTTTCACGATCAGCAATCGCTTTTCCTGTTTCTCCGATTTTAGTCTGTTCTGCAACACTAATAATCGCCTCATTGATCGCTTTAGCAGCAGCTTCTTTACCTAAAGCTTCAATATATCCGGATTCATCCCTGATATCCGTAACGTTTACGTTGATTAATTTTAAACCAATCTTCTTTAATTCGGTATCAACGTTTTTCGAAATATTATCTAAGAATTTATCTCTGTCTGAGTTAATTTCTTCAATGGTCATTGTTGCAATAACCAAACGTAACTGACCGAACAGTATATCTTTAGAAAGCTCCTGAATTTGCTCCGGGGAAAGACCTAATAAACGTTCTGCTGCATTTCCCATGGAATCAGGTTCCGTAGAAATAGCAATCGTAAAACGACATGGCACATCCACCCTGATGTTCTGACGTGAAAGTGCATTGGTAAGATTAGCTTCAATAGAAATTGGCTTCAGATCCAAATAAGCAAAATCCTGAATTACCGGCCAAACAAAAGCACCTCCGCCATGAATACATTTTGCAGAACTTCCACCTGTTTTACCATAAATTACTAAGATTTTATCTGAAGGACATCTTTTGTATCGCGAAATAAGCGCTAGGAATGTGACGAATAGCACAACGACTATTACAACTGTGAGAATAAGAGTTCCGGGAATTTCCATATATAGTTTGTAAAATATTGATAATTAATTAGACTTTCGAAACGACAAGAATTTTATCGTAGATATATATCACCCTTACCGAATGACTTGAAGGGATACTTTCCTCTGCTTCTGTCATAGCCTGAAGTTCATGATTGGCTCCATTTACAGAAATCAAAATCTTTCCTTTGCCACTCATATTGGCTGGAATAGTAAGATAGACCTCACCGGTTTTTCCAATAAGATTTTCCATCTTAAAAGTATTGTCTTCTGTTAATTTTAAAATTTGAAGAATAAGAATAAAAAATATAAATAAAAACCCTGTTCCAATAAGGATCGCTACCACAAATAACAATGCCTTACTACCTATTGAATTGTAGAATGCTACACCCCCCCATCCGAATCCCAGGAGAAAATTAATTAAATTTCTGAAAGAGAATAACTGAAAAGGGGTATCACCATGACCAGCATCACCTGTAAAATCTGTATGAAGACCATCAGAATGACCACCTATAAAAGTAAGGATCGTTTGAAATAAAAATATTAAACTGGCAGCCAAAGCAATATACCAAAAGCCTTGATTAAGAGGTTCTAAATTTTCTAAAAATCCAAACATAAGTATGTGCTTTTCACAAATATAACAAAAACTACCTTATAATTCCGAAAAGGAGAGCAATAAAAAAAGACAGGCTTAAAAAACCTGTCTCTTAATATTTATAAACTTTCTTTTACTCTACGCTTATTACCTTTTCGATTTCCGGAGCGTGTTGTTTAATTGTATTTTCAACGCCCAGCTTCAGGGTTGAAAAGTTCAAAGAACACCCGGAACAGTTTCCTAAAAGTTTTACATAAACTGAGCTATCTTTCACATCAATAAGCTCAATATCCCCGCCGTCTTTATTTAAAAACGGACGAATACTTTCTAAAGCCTCCATTACTCTTGTTACAGTATCTTCGTGTGCTACGTTTGTTTCCATATTTTTCAGTTCAATTCGGTTTTTTCAAAAATTAATTTGAAATATTATTTTTTTGCCTTTGGTGAGCATCCGGCCATTGTTGTAATTTTTACAGCTTCAGTAGGTGGAAGACTTTTATTTCTTTCAACAAGACTCTCTACCATTTTACGTGCTGTGTCAGTATAAATCTCTGCAATTTTAGAGTTTTCCTGTAATGCTGCTGGTCTTCCAACATCACCTGCCTCCCTGATGCTTTGGATCAACGGAATCTCTCCCAGTACCGGAATTCCCAAATCTTCAGCTAAATATTGTGCTCCCTGGTTTCCAAAGATGTAATATTTATTATCAGGTAATTCTTCTGGTGTAAAATACGCCATATTTTCGATTAATCCAAGAACCGGAATATTTATGCTTTCCATCTGGAACATGGCAATCCCTTTTCTTACATCTGCCAGAGCAACATGTTGAGGTGTGCTTACAATTACGGCACCCGTTACAGGTACTTCCTGAATAATTGACAAGTGGATATCACCAGTTCCCGGAGGTAAATCAATTAATAAAAAGTCCAATTCACCCCAATCAGCATCTCTTATCATTTGATTTAATGCCTTAGAAGCCATAGGACCTCTCCAGACTACTGCCTGATTAGCTCCGGAAAAATAACCTATTGAAAGCATTTTCACTCCATAGTTTTCTACAGGCTTCATTAGATTCTTTCCATTAACCTCCACAGAAATAGGCTTCTGCCCTTCAGTATCAAACATCGTAGGAACAGATGGTCCATAAATATCAGCATCTAATAAACCTACTTTAAAGCCCATTTTAGCTAAAGTAACGGCCATATTTGCGGCAACGGTAGATTTACCAACTCCTCCTTTTCCTGAGGCAATCGCAATAATATTTTGAATTCCTGAAATTTGTTTTCCTTTGATCTGGCTTTGTTGAATTTCGCTAGGTTCAGGAGAAACAATTTTAAGCTTTAAATGAATCTCTTCTCCAAACTCACTTGCAAAAGCCTGCTTCATGGCAGCTTCTAATTTTTTCTTTTCATGCATTGCCGGTGAATGAGCTGTCATATCTATATAAACATCATTCCCTACAATCTGAATATTATTTACTAAATCATCTACTTCTATTTCTTTAAGGAAATCTTGAACCTTTTCTTTCGTCAACATAAAATTGCTATAAATTGTTTACAAATTTACGTAATTTTTCTATAATTTAGAATGAATAAAATCTATAACTCAAGGTGATAAATCGCATCACAAAAAACACCTAATTAATTTTTTTAAAGACCCACCTAAAAAAAACAATCCCTAAATCACAGAAAAATGGACACAAAAATAACTTCATATCCTTCCAAAACTGCCTCTCATCAAGATACTTTTAAAGTTGGAAAAACAAGATTCAAATGGTATAATCTGGCAGAGAATATTGAAAATATATCTACTCAGGATATTATGAATGCCAAAGCATGTATAGAAAATTCTGATGAAAAATTTCAGAATATAAATGATTTAGGGTTTATTATTCTTCATAGATGTGGCGAAAACTACCTCCTCTTAGTTTGCACCTGGAGAAATGAAAACGAATTATGGGAAAGTGTGTATTATGATGGCTCAGGAAAGTTTGAAATCTGGGAAAGAAAAAGCAATCATATACCTACCTATTGTGTCTGGGAAATGGGAATTGTATATCATGAGTCACAGGCATGGAAAAAATTCTTAGGGACAGATAGAGAAGAAAACAGCAAACAGCAATATTTAGATCATCTGTTTGAAGGTGAGGTTTAAATTAGTATGCTGATTTAATTTACTCTGTTCTTTTCATCAAACTTTATATTACGATCTGTTCCCTTTATTTTTTTGTTTCCAAAATTATAAGTTAATGAAAGATTAAGTCTTCTTCCATCATAGTAGTTATCATAAAAATGGGTTGAGTTGGTATAATATATCTCACCATTGCTTTTTGCTTGCCTGAAAATGTCTGAAACTACCAGGTTCATTTGAAGATTCTTATCCATCAGATTGAGTTTAATTCCTGAGGTAAAGTTTCCTACAAAATAAGAGTAGGTATTTCCAAAACTAGAAGGCAAACGTAACCAGTAGTTTAGGATTAGCTGTATGGTTTTAGCTTTATTCAATGATAGGTTATTCTGGAAATCCATTGTATAAGCATTTCCCTTTGAAGATGCTGCGTCTGTTGCAAAAACATGTGTTTTCATATAGGATACATCTGCCGAATAATTAACCTCCCATAATTTTAAAAAAGTATCTGAATAACTCAATGTTATTCCTGCACTGTTTTGATTGTAATGGTTATCAAAAGTACTTATTCTGCTTTCTCCCTCCAGATTTACCAATTGGCCAAATGCACCTAAAATTCTTTGAAAATAGGCAGTAGCTGATAATTTTCCTTTATAAATGTAAGACAATTCAAAATTATGGTTGATCGAAGGCTTCAGTACAGGATTCCCTGTAAAATATGAGTTTACATTAATGTACCAGCGATAGGGATTAATTGCTCTAAACCCAGGTCTGTTGATCCTCTTTGAATAATTAATGCTAAAGGTATTATTCTCATTGCTTTTATAGGTAACGTAGGCGGTCGGAAATAATTGACCATAAGAATTGCTGGTTGTCTGACTGGAATTTACAGAATTCCCATTTACAGTAGAATATTCATATCGAAGACCTGCTTTCGCTGTCCACTTTTCATTAAATTCTTTTTCCATGCTCAAATAAGCTGCATAATTTTTCTCGTTATATTCAAAGATATTGCTTTTGCCAGGATCTGTAATATAGTTTCCATTGATCAGGTTTTGATAGGCTACATCAGAATTATTGTCGAAATTGGTAAACTTCACCCCGCTCTCTATTTTTGCAAACTTATAAGGCAATGAGAGATCTGCTTGTCCAGAATAGATTTTATAATCCACAGTAGAGGGTGTTCTCACTACGGAATTGCTTCCTGAGTTCTCAGTAGTTGTAAAATTGATATTACTTTCTGGAATATTAGAAAAGTAATTACCTGTAATGCTCAACTTATTATCTTGTTTTCCAAATTTAAGGTCATAATAGGCACTTATTGTCTGTTGGCTACTTTTTGAGCGGTGTTTTGCATAGGTTAATAATGTATTCGTATAGTTTCCATTTTGGAAATAATCTGAGGTATTATAAATATCCATATTTGAATGACCATAACCAATATCATAAATAAATCCAGTATTTGATTTCGTATTAATTTGGTAATCCACACTAAGATTAGCACCTATCCCATCACTAAAGTCTCTTCTCTTATCTGAACTTACCAATCCATCCTCTCCAATAATTTTATAATTTTCATATGATCTTTTCTCATTATCATATTGCCTTAATTTAAGTGAAAAACGCAGTCTTTCATTTTGATAATTAATCGTGGCTGCATTAGAAACACCTGTATAAGTTGTCTGGACTAAACTGGTAGTTAAACTTCCGTTCCATCCAAGTTTTTGATTTTTCTTTAGAACAATATTAATCAAGCCACTATTTCCCTGCACTTCATATTTTGCCGGAGGTGCTGTAATTATTTCTATCTTTTCAATATTTTCTGATCTTAAACTTTTTAAATAATTGATAAGCTCACTTCCGGAAAGATTTAAGATTCTTTCATTGATCATTACTGCTAATCCGCTTTTTCCTGCCATAGAAATACCTGAATTCTCATCCACTTTGATCAACGGTGTATTTCCAAGAGCTTCTATCCCATCCATTCCCTGTGAAGCTACAGAGGCAGATATATTATAAATCAACCGATCTGCTTTTCTTTCAATAAGCTTTTTTCTGGCAGTAAGACTAACTTTCTCAATCTGCTTCTCCTGTCTTTTCTCAATTGTAAAATCCCTTCTTGTATCCATGGTTACAACAATACTGGTAGTCAAAACCTCAGCTCCATCCTGAATAAGTTTAATATTATAATCTCCGTTTTCAGGTAATTTTAATGTATAATTTCCGTTTTCATCTGAAATAGCTGTTTGTCTGTACTTATCTTTAACAGCAATAACTTCAATATATGATGCTTCATTTCTATCCTGATGGATTTTCCCTGTTATAGTTTGAGATATCGCAAAAATTGGAAATAATATCAATCCTGAAACTAAAAATATTTTCATTGTTATCGTTTTTATTAGGACAAGTCTTATCTTCCCTTTATTACATTTTAGTTCGTGTATTTTTCAATATATTCGCTAGCATAAAATTATTTTATGAGAAAAAGTTTCATTATTCTTTCTTTATTTATTGCTCAGATTATTTATTCCCAGAATTATTCTCAACATGTTAATCCATTTATAGGAACCGGAGGTCATGGTCATACCTTTCCCGGAGCTATTGTTCCTTTTGGAATGGTACAGCTTTCACCTGACACAAGAGTAGATGGCAGTTGGGATGGATGTAGTGGTTATCATTACTCTGATTCAGTAATCTATGGTTTTTCTCATACCCATCTTAATGGTACCGGAGTTTCAGATTATGGTGATATTATGCTGATGCCTACTATGGGAAATCCGAGTCTTAATAACAAAGACTATTCTTCAAAATTCTCTCATAAAAATGAAAAAGCTACGGCAGGATTTTATGCCGTAAAACTGGATAAAAATAATATTGATGTCCGTTTAACCACTACTAAAAGAGTCGGATATCACGAATATATCTTTAATAATGTTGGAAATGCCAACATTATCTTAGACCTAAATCATAGGGATAAACTTCTTGAAGGTGAAGTAAGAGTCATTGATGACAAAACCATTGAAGTTTTCAGAAGGAGTGAAGCCTGGGCTACCAATCAATATATATATGCCAGAATTGAGTTTTCAAAACCGATGAAAATTTCAAAAATAGAAACGAATGGAAAGCAGGAAAATAATCTTTATACAGGAACAAAGTTAGCTTTGGCATTTTCAACAGCTGTTAAAAAAGGAGAAAAGATCTACGTAAAAGTATCCCTTTCCCCAACAGGTTATGAAGGTGCTGCAAAAAACATGTTGGCTGAGGGAAAATCCAATGACTTTGAGACGATAAAGGAACAGGCAAAAAGGGATTGGGATAAGGAACTTTCGAAAATTGAAGTGAAGTCGGAAGATAAAAACAAACTAAGTATTTTCTATACTGCAATGTATCATGTTTTTACGCAGCCAAACATCAATATGGATGTTGATGGAAAATACAGAGGGCGGGATAATAAATTTTATACAACTAAAAACTTTGATTACTACTCTGTCTTTTCACTTTGGGATACCTTCAGAGGAGCACATCCTTTAATGACCTTAATTGATAGAAAAAGAACTTCTGATTTCATTAATACTTTTATCAGACAATATGAACAGGGTGGAAAACTTCCTGTCTGGGAACTGGCTTCCAATGAAACTGAATGTATGATCGGATATCATTCTGTTTCTGTAATTGCAGATGCGATGGCGAAGGGAATTACCGGTTTTAATTATGAAAAAGCATTCGAAGCGTCTAAAAATTCGGCTATGCTGGATATTTTTGGATTAAATGCCTACAAACAAAATAACTACATCAGCATTGACGATGAACATGAAAGTGTTTCTAAAACATTGGAATATGCTTATGATGACTGGTGTATTGCTCAAATGGCAAAAATTTTAAATAAAAAAGAAGACTATCAATATTTCATGAAACGTTCTCAGAATTGGAAGAATCTTTACAATCCGAAAAACGGCTTTATGCAGGCCCGAAAAAACGGAAACTGGTATGAGCCTTTTGAGCCTAGAGAAGTTAATAACAATTATACAGAAGGAAATTCATGGCATTACTCTTATTTTGTTCCACAGGATATTCCGGGGTTAATTCAGGCTCATGGTGGGAAGGAAAAGTTTGAACAGTTTATTGATGCTATTTTCGCTGCACCTAATACGACAACTGGAAGAGAACAGGTGGACATTACCGGACTTATAGGACAGTATGCACAGGGCAATGAACCAAGCCATCATATCGCTTATCTGTATAACTTTGTTGACAAGCCGCAAAAAACAGAAGAAAAGATCAAATATATCCTTGATAATTTCTATAAAAATACTCCAGATGGATTGATCGGAAATGAAGACTGCGGGCAAATGAGTGCATGGTATATCTTAAGTTCCATAGGTATTTATTCCGTAACTCCAGGGAAACCGGAATGGGAAACTGTAACTCCTTATTTTGATGAAATTAAAATTCATCTGGAAGATGGAACCACAAAAACCATTACCAAGAATACAAGCAAAGAGGAGCTGAAAAGACTGGGATTCGAAAATATAAAACCTGTAAAAGATTTTAAATACATGGAACAAACGGCATCACCTGTTATCACAGCAGATAGGCTTTTTGAATTTTCTACTAAAGTGGAAATTACCCCATTGAATGAAAAGGATAAGGTATACTATATGACAATGGATGAAAATGATAAGAATGTAAGAAAAACTTTTACGACCTATAAAGGTCCATTTACCATTAACAAAACCACTCAAGTTTCTGCCTATACCGAAAGGAACGGTAAAAAAAGTTCTATCACCTCAGCGAATTACAATAGAAGGCCTAACCATTGGGATATTATCGTAAACTCGACTGTAAATCCTCAATATACAGCAGGTGGGAAACTTGCCCTTATCGATGGTATTAATGGTGTTGAAAACTGGAGAAAAGGTGAATGGCAAGGCTATCAGGGACAGACTTTTGAA
Source organism: Chryseobacterium paludis (assembly GCF_025403485.1). NCBI lineage: Bacteria > Pseudomonadati > Bacteroidota > Flavobacteriia > Flavobacteriales > Weeksellaceae > Chryseobacterium > Chryseobacterium paludis. The sequence continues at coordinate 4,527,032 of NZ_CP099966.1, read as the reverse complement.
GCCATCCTTGATTTTAAATCTCCACAAAAGATCAAAAATTTATCTTCGACCTATCTTCAGGATAGCAGAGCCTGGATCTTAATGCCTAAAAAGGTTGAGTATTATGCTTCTATGAATGGTAAAGATTTTATTCTCCTTAAAACCATTGATAATACTATTGATCCTAAAGATGAAAAAGTTCAGGTCAAAGATTTTACAGCAGATATTTTACCCACTGAAGCCCGTTATATAAAAGTAAAAGCCCATCATTTTGGAAAACTTCCGGAATGGCATAAGGGCGCGGGTGGTGACTCTTATCTATTTGTGGATGAAATTTCTATAAAATAATTCTTCCAGATTTTAATTAAATAAAACCCGCCTTCAAATCAAAGGCGGGTTTTTATGTCATTTTGAGCACAGGAGAAATCTCCTAATGTGTTGTATTATGTTTAGTATTAAATTTACTGTAGAGATTCTTCATTGTCTTTACGCTTTATTCTGAGGCCGAAGCTCAGATAGAATCAATGGCTATAACTATATTCTTTCTGACCATTGAAGTTCTTCCGCCAGTTCCTTATCCGAGAACTCAATATGAATTACTCTTCTTTTTTTAGAATTGGTTGTTCTGTTTGAGCCGTGAAGAAGCAAAGGTTTCATAATCATTATACCACCTTTTTTCACTTTACAATTCTCTTCAGTCTCTATTCCCCAATTTATTGTTTCTGGTCTGTAAATTCCTTTGGCGTGGGATTTCGGAACAACTTTTAAAGCACCATTATGCTCATCTGTATCGTCCAAATGAATTCTTATAGTATATATATTTTCAAGTATATCCAAGGGTGGCTGAACAGCAAACTGATTTTGCTTAGTCGTCCAGGGTCCAAAGTTAGGTAAATTGAGTTTTTTATCCACTGAAATAGTCAGATCCTGATGATAAGCCACATACCAATTGGATTTCTCCGGTTTATCAAAATAAATACTTTTTACTGCAAAATATTTATCTCCGAAAACTTCTTTTATTATGTCTTTAAGCCGATCCGTGAAAACAAGTTTTGTAACTTCAGGAATTTCTTTTAAGAACTGTCTTATAGCAAACAGGTCTTCAGATTTTCTAAACGTATTTTTTGACGTATCCATATCCTGAATAACATTAACTATACCTTCAATTTCTTTATCAGAAAAGATGTTATTGATAACAGCAAAGCCATTTTCTACAACCTCACTCTTAGAAGCCTTCAAATCATATCCTCTCATTAAAGCCTACGCTTATTACGACTCCACGCCGGGATTTTCCAGCTGCCCTTCCCATTTTGATACTGCAGATGTCGCCAAAGCATTTCCTAAAACATTAGTCATACTTCTTCCCATATCACAGAAGTGATCGATAGGTAAAATCAAGGCAATTCCTTCCGGTGGAATTCCGAACATAGAACAGGTAGCTACAATAATGACCAACGAAGCCCTAGGTACCCCGGCAATTCCTTTTGATGTAAGCATAAGAACCAAAAGCATTGTGATCTGTTGTCCCAATGTCATTTCTATCCCATAAATCTGAGCAATAAAGATCGAAGCAAATGTCATATACATCATACTTCCATCAAGATTGAATGAATATCCTAGAGGTAAAATAAAAGATACCACTCTGCTGTTGCATCCAAATCTTTCCAACTCTTCAACTAATTTTGGGAATACAGCTTCGGAACTTGTAGTAGAAAAAGCGATTAGTAAAGGTGCTTTAATTCTTCTCAGTAATTCAAAAAGACGGTTTCCTAAAATAAGGTAACCAGCCAATAAAAGAACCAGCCAAAGAACTGCTAGTGCAAAGAAAAAGTCTCTCAGGTAGACTGCATATACTTTAAATATCTCAAAGCCATTCATAGCGACTACTGCAGCAATTGCGCCGAGTACTCCAAACGGAGCAAACCACATGATGTACCCTACCATTTTAAGAATAGCATGAGCAACAATATCAAATAACTTAATAACCGGCTGTGCATACTCTTCACCCAAGTTAGCTAATGCAACCCCAAACATAATTGAAAATACAACGATCTGAAGAACCTCATTGGTTGCAAAAGCTTCAAATATACTTTTTGGAATAACATGTTTTACAAAATCCTCAAGAGAAAATCCTTTACTGCTTTTCAAGAGTTCTTCGGCTGAAGCCGCATCCTGAATAGGCAGCTTGGTCACATGTCCGGGTTCTAGCCAGTTTACAAGTATCAATCCAATAAAAAGAGACATCAGAGATGCGGAAATAAACCATAGCATAGCCTTTGTTCCTACTCTTCCGATCATTTTGATATCGCTCATTTTAGCAATACCAACCACTAGCGTTGTAAATACCAACGGAGCAATAATCATCTGAACAAGTCTGATAAAAATAGTTCCTAATAATTTGATATTTTTAGAAAAAGGTTCTGCACTCTCCGGGTACTGCACATGAATAACCCCTCCAATTCCTACACCCAAGATAAGTGCAATAATAATTGCTATAAACAGCTTATTTTGTCCTTTCATATAAATAGTTCAACTTTCGCAAATATAATAGTTTTTAAATTGTTCAGTACTACTTATTAAATTGGAACATAGGCAAAATTAAAACGCTGATTTTAAAAACATTGTAAAAAAATTAAGAAACATTTAGCTAATTTTTAATCATTTGGTATAAATTTTATTATTACATTTATAGTATCAATACATTACATTTAAATATACAACTATGAAAAAAACAATCGCAATGGCTGCCCTTGCTCTGGCAGTATCTTTCGGAGCTATTTCTTGTAAAAAGAAAGTTTCTGATGCAGATCTTCAGACACAAGCTACAACAATTGTAACGTCGAACCCTAGCGCTTCTGTTGAAGTAAAAGAAGGTGTAGCACACTTAAGCGGAACGTTCCCGGATCAGGCTTCTAAAGATGCCATGATCAAACAACTTAAAGCAGTAAATGGAGTAAAAGATGTTATGGATATGTCTACTATTGCTCCTGAAGCTACTGCTGCTCCTGTAGCAACAACTTCAGCTGTAGATCCGGCTGTTCAGAAAAAAGTTCAGGATGCTGTTAAAGATTTCCCTTCTGTAAAAGTAGAAGTGGTAAATGGTGAATTAACACTTACAGGAAATGTTTCTAAAGAGCAAGCTAGAAAAATCAAGCAGTCTGTAGATGCTTTAAAGGCTGGAAAAGTAAACTATAATTACACTGTAAAATAATTAAAATGAGTACATTACAAGATAAATATTCAGGGGTTATTTCAGCAGCTCAGTCTGCAGGAATTTCAAATCTTCAGGTTCAGGAACAGGATGGAATTTTATATATTTCAGGAGCAGCTTCTAATACAGCAGCAAAAGATGCAGTATGGAATGCTTTAGGAACTATTGATTCTACTTATTCTGCTTCAGATATCAATGTTGACGTACAGGTTGCAGGTCTTGCTTCTGGAGCAGCACTTACAGTTGCTACTGAGGATTCAAACCTTAACATCAGACAGGAGCCTTCTACTGAAGCTGCTGTTGTAGGAAAAGCATCAAAAGGTTCTTCGGTAACTTTAATTGAACAAACTTCTGATGATTGGTGGAAAGTAAAAACTGCTGATGGACAGGAAGGATATGCTTATTCAAGATACTTGAAAGCTTAATTCATTATAATAAATATTGAATCCCTGAAATTTATTTCGGGGATTTTTTTTGTTTACAAATCTAAAATAGCCTGTATAACTCTGATCATTTCTTGTGATTTAACACTGATAAAGCAATATTTATCATGGTCAAAGCGTTTTTATTTTTAAATTAGCGACAAATTTTATTTATGAAAATCCATATTTCCATTTTATTTATTTTCTTTTTCATCCTTGGAAACGCACAAAATACCAACCAAAAGGACACTTTTGTAAAAGACAATTTTACAAAACAGGAATTTTATATCCCTATGCGTGATGGTATTAAGCTTTTCACAGCAGTATATACCCCAAAAGATATCACAAACAAAAATAAATATCCATTCTTAATGCAGAGAACCTGCTATAGTATTGCTCCTTATGGAGAGAATGAATACAAGGCCAAAGTGGGTCCTAATCAATATCTGATGCAGGACAAATATATCTTTGTATATCAGGATGTGCGTGGAAGATACATGAGTGAAGGTACTTTTACCAATATGACCCCTCAGGTAGAAAGAAAAACTAAAAAAGATGTAGATGAAAGTACAGATACCTATGATACTATAGAATGGTTATTGAAAAATGTAAAAAATAATAATGGAAAGGTAGGACAATTCGGAACTTCTTATCCTGGTTTTTATACGGCTGTAGGAATTCTGGCTGATCACCCTGCCTTGGTAGCTTCATCTCCTCAGGCTCCAATTTCAGATTTCTGGAATGATGATTTCCTTCACAACGGAAGATTTATGCTGGGTTATTTCAGAACATTCCCGGTTTTTGGAGTTCAGAAGACCAAAGCTGAAAAGCAGGCCTGGTACATGGATACTTTTATCAAGCCTACTTCTGAAGACGGTTTAAAATTCTACAGAGATATGGGAACTTTAAAAGACGGTTACGATAAGTATTACAAAGACAACTTCTTTATGACCGAAATAATGAATCATCCTAACTATGATGAATACTGGCAGAAAAGAAGCCTACTTCCTCATCTTAAAAATGTAAACCATGCTGTAATGACCGTTGGTGGATGGTTTGATGCGGAAGACTTATCCGGACCGCTTAACATTTACAAAACGATTGAAAAAACAAGCCCAAAAGCAAAAAATACTATTGTGATGGGACCTTTCTCTCATGGTGGATGGTCTCAGGAAATGGGTAAACACTTCCACAATGAGATCTATTTTGGAGACAGTATTGCAACCTATTATCAGAAAAATATTGAAACCAAGTTTTTTAATCATTATCTAAAAGGAAATACAAAACAGGATGCAGGTCTTCCAGAAGCAATGATGTATGATACCGGAGCAAAGCAATGGAAAGAGTTTGCAACCTATCCTCCAAAAGAGGCTAAAAAGATTAATTTTTATCTTACTAACGGAACTCTGAAAAATGTTTCAGATCAAGGATTTTCAGAATATTACAGTGATCCAAATAACCCGGTATTAAGTTCTTCAAGTCTGAAAGATTTTAATGGCTTTACTCCCAGAAATTATATGTCGGAAGATCAAAGGTTTGCAGAAGGAAGACCAGATGTTATTACCTTTACAACAGATGCTTTATCAGAAGATATGACATTTGCCGGTGAAATTATGGCTAAATTAAACATTGCATCTACTTCTACAGATGCTGACTTTGCTGTAAAAGTAATTGATATATACCCGGAAGATTTTAAGCCAACAGAGAAGAAAGATGGTGTTATTTACGGCAATTATCATCAAATGGTAAGAAGTGAGATTATGCCTGCAAGGTTTAGAAATTCAAGAGAAAAAGCAGAGGCTTTGGTACCAAATCAGAAAACAGCCGTTAACTTTAGGTTACAGGATGTTGTTCATACCTTTAAAAAAGGACATAAGATCCAGGTCCAGATCAGCAGCACTTGGTTCCCGCTCTTTTCTGTAAATCCACAGAAATTTATCGATAATCCGAATATGGCGACTAAGGAAGATTATACAAAGGCTTTTATTAAAATTTACAATGACAGCGCTATTGAAGCTGAGGTTATAAAATAAAAAAAAAGGTGGCTTCGAGAATCTCAGCCACCTTTTTTCATTCTTCAATCGTTCTAAACGTCAAATTAACCCTGGGAGTTTTCACCTTCGTAGTAGGCGGAAGTCTGTGGAGCCAGTTGTCCTGTGTCGTTCCTTTCATCACCAATAAGCTGCCATTTTCTAAGAAGATTTCTACTTTCTCTTTGGTTTCCTTATGTTTAAATAAAAATTTTCTTTCTGCTCCAAATGTTACAGAAGCAATTGCACCATGTTTTTTCAAATCTTTTTCACCATCACTGTGATAAGCCATTCCCTCACTTCCATCATGGTACAAATTCAGCAGACAGGAATTATAGGTTTCCCCTGAAACTTCCTCGCATCTTAGCTTTAATTCTAATAATTCAGGAGTCCATGGTATTGCATATTTCGTTCTGTTGGAATACGTATATTCAAAAGCCCTTTCCCCGAACCATGCAACCTTTCTTTTAGTTAAAATCAACTTACCGAATATCACTGCCTGATCATTTTCCCATGGAATCTGATTAAATAAATAATCATAATAAAAATCCGACTTTTCTTTAGAGAAAACGGTGCCATAATAATTGACTACTCCATCATTGGGAAGGATATTAATTGGAAAATCTGATATTTCTTCAAATAAACTCATCATTTTATTTTTTTATTGCACGGATACACATAAAGGCAGGAAACTCATTAAGCTCCTTATAATGTTTTGGATCAAGTTTTTCAAACTCTTTTGTTGGTTTAGGTTCGATTAGTTTATCAATATAGAATCCATTATCAGTTAAAGGAGTTATACATTTGCTAAGCGGTCGTCTGAAACTGTTGATTTCAATGGGATCGCCAAATCCGTTCCATGTACAATTCACATGCTCAATTTCAAAATACTTCTCTGATTTGAAGTAATTGTATTCAAAAAAAGGATGCTCAATCGATATAACAAGACTTCCGCCAGGTTTCAATACCCTGTAGAATTCTTTAATCGTAAGGTTCCAATCTTCTACATAATGAAGGGCTAATGTACAAATAACAGTATCAAAGCTTTCATCATTAAACATTTCAAAGGGTGAAGACAAGTCATGAACAAAAAAATCTTCTTTGTTATTATTTCTTATTTGTGCAAGTTCCACCATTTTTAAACTGATATCAAAACCTTTTACTATAGCACCTTCAGACAATAATATTTCAGCATATTTTCCCGGACCACAGGCTGCATCAAGGATAATTTTCCCTTTGGCATCCTGAATTAACTCCAGTGTATTAGGCCTGTCATAATATGCATTATGCGGCTTATGATCAATCAGCTCATTGTATTTCTCAGCGATCTCTTCATAAGCAGATATGATCTTATTTTTAATCATGCTTTTATTTTATATTATGCTTTCTAGATTGAATTAGCCATATTAGAAGTATGTGAACCTTCCCAACCGATAATCATCTGTTTTCGATCACTTCCCCAACGGTAGCCTCCCATATTTCCTGAAGATTGGATCACACGGTGACAAGGAATAAGAAAAGCAACGGGATTACTCCCTATTGCCGTACCTACTGCTCTCGAAGCTTTAGCATTCCCTATCTTTTCGGCCAGATTACCATACGTTGATAATTTACCCATTGGAATAGAGAGAAGCCCTTCCCAGACCTTAAGCTGAAAGTCGGTACCTTTAAGATGAAGTTTTATAGTGTTTAATCTGTTCCAATCTTTATCAAAAATTGAAAGAGCATTTTTTTGAAGCTCATCATGTTTTTCAAAAAAAGAAGCATTAGGAAACTGAGTTTTCAAGTTTCCTAATGCCGTTTCTTTATCGTTTTCAAAAGCCAGATGGCAGATTCCCTTTTCAGTGGAAGCTACGATAACATTTCCAAAAGGACTTTCGGAAAAGCTATAGTTGATCACAAGGTTTTTTCCACCATTTTTATATTCTGCAGGAGACATTCCTTCTATGTTTACAAACAGGTCATGAAGCCTGCTGGTACTGGAAAATCCCGTTTCATAAGCTGCATCAAATATGCTGAGTTTTTCTTCTTTCAATAGACTTTTTGCATGTTCCAGACTAATGAATTGTAAGAATTTCTTCGGACTTGTCCCAGCCCAATCAGTAAATATTTTCTGAAAATGAGTGGGGCTCAGATGTATTTTTTCTGCTACCTCATCCAAGCTTGGCTGAAGTTTAAAATTACTTTGGATATACGCTATCGCTTTCGCAATTCGGTTATAATCTATTTGACTTTGTGTAGACATATCTTTGTATTTTATCTCACAAATTTCCAAAGAAAATTCCGCAGAAAAAATCCGATTCTTGTGGAATTTTAGCCTTTGCTAATGTGATAATAAGCTAACATTTTATAGTATAATTTAGCTGCCAGGAAAGCACTAGGCTTAGCCATTGGAGAATCCATTAATTCTACAATATCAAAAGCAACTACATTACATTTTTCAAATACCATTCTTAATAATTCTAATGTCGGATACCATTGTAAACCGCCAGGCTCCGGAGTTCCCGTAGAAGGACAAATGGAAGGATCAAAAGCGTCTAAATCTATCGTAATATAAACATTACCAGAAACCTTCTCCAATACATCATTGATCCAGTTTTCATTTACTGCAATCTCATGAGCAAAAAACACTCTTCCTTCAGGCAAATATTGGTACTCTTCAACATCCATTGAACGGATTCCCACCTGAACCAGATTGTGCTTCTGATTGGCTTCAAAAACGGCACAAGCATGATTGGAGGTAGAACCATGGAACTCAGGGCGTAAATCTGTATGGGCATCTAATTGTAAGACTGTTAAGTTCTCATATTTTTCACCTACAGCACGGATAGAACCAATAGAAACAGAATGCTCACCACCAAAAAGTGTAAACAATTTACCATCGTTCTGTAACAGTTCTTTTGTTTTTTGATAAACAGCTTCTGTCATCGCCTCCGGTGTAGAATTTTCAGAAATTTCTCCACCTAGATAAACACCTTCCAAATAAGGTTCAGTTCCTGTCTCAATGTCATAAAGCTCCATATTTTCAGAAGCGTCAAGGAATAATTCAGGACCTTTATCTGCTCCCTTTCCCCACGTTGAGGTTCCATCATAAGGAACTGTTACCAACATTACTTTTGAGTTTTCTAATGATGCATTTTCTTCAGGAATTCCCGCGTATGTTTTCATGTTTTTATTTAAAAATTAAATGATTTAAAATTTGAAATACTGAGCAACAAAGATACAAAGAAGTTGGAAGTCGGAAGCAAGGTCCCTGAATTTTTTGAAAGAAGATTAAGATACAAATAGACAAGAGCTAAAACTTAAATCTAACTCCTAACTTCCTCCTTCCTTCATTATTTAAATATTAAACCTTATTTTTGCAAAAAACAAAATATGTCCTTAAAAGCTGTGCTTTTCGATATGGATGGGGTTATAGTAGACACAGAACCATTGCACAGAAAAGCTTATTTCAAAATGTTTAACGATCTGAAAATTGAAGTATCAGAAGACCTATACACTTCATTTACCGGATATTCTACCAAAAAAGTTTGTGAAATATTAATTCAAACTTATGGACTTAATTATACCTATCAAGAACTTAGCAACATCAAAAGGGATTATTTTAAAGATTATTTCTACAATGATGCAGATTTCGATTTGATCTCTGGAGTACGAAAATTAATTGAGCATTATTATGAAAACGGAATCAAATTAATCGTTGCATCATCTGCAAGTATGATCACTATAAATATGGTTTTTGATAAATTTGAACTTGAAAAATATTTCAATGGAAAAATAAGTGGTGCTGAATTAAAAGAATCAAAACCTCATCCTGAAGTTTTTCTTCTGGCAGCAGAAATGGCCAGTGAACCTATTGAAAACTGTATGGTAATTGAAGATTCTACAAATGGAATTTTAGCAGCCCACAATGCCAATATTTTTTGCGCAGCCTATAAAAGCGAACATTCCCTTAATCAAGATTATACTTTAGCTAATATTATCGTTTCAGATTATACTGAATTGGAATTAGATAAGATTTCAAATTATTTTGAGTAAAAAAGGGTTCTCAGCTGAGAACCCTTTTTTATATCGGTTAGTCATTAAAAAAGGACTAATTATTTTTTATGCTAGTAACCCAGAAGTTTAAGAACATCTTCAGGTTCCTGTCTTTCACGGAATATCTCATATTGAAATTCCCCGTTTTCGTCTTTCTGGATCAGGATATGTCTTGGCTGAGGCATTAAACAGTGATGTACCCCACCATAGCCACCAATTGTTTCCTGATAAGCTCCTGTATGGAAGAAACCGATATACAGTGGTTTTGTATCACTAAAAACAGGCAAATAGATTGCATTGGTATGCTGTTCAGAATTATAATAATCATCTGAATCACATGTTAGACCACCTAGGAAAACTCTTTCATAAGTATCTTCCCAACGATTTAACGGAAGCATAATGAAGTGTCTTGAAATCGCCCACGTATCAGGAAGTGTGGTCATAAATGATGAATCGATCATATTCCACTTCTCTCTGTCATTCTGACGTTTTTGAGAAATAATCTTATACAGGTTAGCACCACTTTCTCCAACTGTGAAACTTCCAAATTCAGTATAGATATTCGGTTCCTCTACTCCTTCTTCTTCACAGAATTTTTTGATCTGCGAAACGATTTCTTCAACCATATACTGATAGTCATAATCGAAGTTTAAAGAAGTTTTAATTGGAAAACCACCACCAATGTTCAATGAATCAACTTCTGGAGCAATTTTTTTCAAACGTGCATAAACGCGAAGACATTTATATAATTCGTTCCAATAATAAGCAGTGTCTTTAATCCCCGTATTAATGAAGAAGTGAAGCATCTTCAATCTAGCATTTGGATGTTCAGCAATTTTCTGACTGTAATATGGAATAATATCTTTATATCCAATACCTAATCTTGAGGTATAAAATTCGAATTTAGGTTCTTCTTCCGAGGCTATTCTGATTCCAATATCAAAAGTACTGTCAATACTTTCTGTAAGCTTATCAAGCTCTCTGTAATTATCAAGAATAGGTGTAATATTTTCAAAACCACTGTTGATCATATCGGAGATCTTCGCCAGATAATCATCTGTTTTGAATCCGTTACAGATCACTTCGATACTCTTATCTACTTTTCCTTTTTTGTAAAGAGATCTTACAATGTCCATATCATAAGCCGAAGACGTTTCAATTGAAATATCATTCTTCAGCGCTTCTTCAATAACAAAATTAAAATGACTGGATTTCGTACAATAACAGTATCGGTAATTTTTCTTATATTCGATTTTCTCAAAAGCCTCTTTGAACCAGCCTTTTGCTTTTTGAATATTTTGAGAAATCTTCGGGAGGTAACTAACCTTTAAAGGTGTTCCAAACTTTTCAACAACTTCCATTAAAGGAATATCGTGAAACAACAAATTGTTCTCAGAAACATTAAATTCTTCCGTTGGAAAATATAATGTCTGATCAATAAGTTCCGAGTATTTTATTTTCATTTTTTAACAAGTGAATTAAGAATGCAAAATTGCTAAAAAAGTTTGATTTTTTGGTGTTAAAATTATTATAATTTTCGTCAGTTCCCCTAAAGACCTGCATCTAAAACAATAATTACATTTTTAAGATTTATTAATACGTAAACTTCTTAAGATAAGATTCTCTTTTATCCTCAGAAATACCCAACACCTTATGAATATAAACATCTATTGAGCCATATTTATTATCAATTTCATTAAATGCTGCATCCAGATAATCTTTTTCGACCCAGCTCAATTTTTCCAATACTTTTAAATCCATTTTTGGATATAAAAAGTGTAGATTGTTTGCAAGTCCAAGTCTCTTTATGATCATCTCCTTCCTGAAATTATTAGATAATAGATAATCATTATAAATGGTTGCTTTGTCAAACTTTAATATCGTAAGAATTAAAGCCGTAATAATTCCCGTTCTATCTTTTCCAGCCGTACAGTGATACAAAACAGGTTGATCTCCATCTAAAATTTCTGTAATGATCTTTTTTATGACCTCAGGATTTTCAGTTACGTACTCACGATAAAAATCGATCATCCTTTTATCAGCATCTTCAGCACTTACCTTTCCCTTTAAAACTAATTTTCTAGCTTGCGATAGCTGATCTCCCTGATCTTCAAAGGCCGAATATTTTTTATAAATAAGATTTTCAGGAAGCCGATCAGGTTTCGACGTGATTTCTTTTTCATTTCTGAGATCAATAACTTCCTTGATTCCTAACATTCTAAGACTATCAAAGGATTTTTTCTTAAGCTTATTAAGATGACCACTTCTATAAAACCGACCTTCCTTTAACGTTTTTCCTTCAGAATTTTTAATATTTTCCAGTGTTCTGAAATTGTATACTTTTTTTATTTCGATGTTTTCGGCTCCTTCATTTTTACCATATTCAGGTGAAGTAAAATTTTGTGTTTTACAGGAAAAAACACAGTGTAGAATAATAATTAGAAGCGATATTTTAAATAATTTTTTCAAAATTTAGATCTTAGAAACATGATTTGACCACAAAAGGTACAAAAGTTTTTAGAGACTGCTGAATACAATTATATTTTATAAAGTTTTTGGGATATGATGGTAAAAATTATTTTAATAGATCTCAGGGTATTTTATTTCATCACGCCCTACAAAAAACAGAAGATCTCCTAATTCATATTCAACTGAAACTTCATCTTCAATTGCAAAATTCCGGGTTCCAATTCTTGAGGTAATACTTAAGCTTCCGTTTGTTAAAGGCCAATTTAATCCTTTTGTTGTTATATTTTCTACTGAAGGGAATGGATAAAGTGAGATCATTTTATTTTTCACTCCATTCAATTTAAAATTTTTAGAAATAAAATAATACACTGAGAATTCATCATAAAATTTGATATTCAATTGATCTTTAAATGCATATGCTACCGTTAGATTTCCTAAGAAATGATCCTGTTCACCACCACTAGCCCCTAAAACATCTACAGAATGAAATCCCCTTTCTAGGATAATTTCTAAAGCTTTATGAAAATCCGTTTTATCCTGATCTAAAGTAAGAATGAATTTTTCCTGATACACATTTTCATCAGATCCCGTGTGCGAATCAAAATCACCAGAAATAAAATCCAATTGATCCAAAGGAAAATTTCCTTGTTTCAGATAATGAAAAGCACCATCGGTACAAGCAATTAAATCGTAATCATTTAAAGTTGGAAAAGATTTTGGAGGTTCTCCGTTAATAAAAAGTAGTGCTTTATCTTTCATTAGGATTCCAGTATTCTTCCGGTTCGTTATTTAATTTCGAAACGTAACGTGCCAAAACAAAAAGGTAATCTGAAAGTCGGTTAAGGTATTTAATAAGTTCAGGACGGACTTCTTCTGCTTCATTTAAGAAAACCAGAGATCGTTCTGCTCTCCTGCAAATAGTTCTTGCAGCATGTAAAAATGTAGCTGACTTACCTCCACCCGGTAATATAAAATATTGAAGAGGTTCAAGCTTCGTTTCAAAATTATCCATCCATTGTTCCAATTCTTCAATTTCAGATTCCGAAATAATTAGTGGAAGACGGGATTTCCCATTAGCAAGCATCAATTTATCAGTAGGTGTTGCTGCTTCAGAACCTACAGTAAACAGATCAAACTGAATTTTTTTTAATTGTTGTAAAACTTCAGTATCTTCAATATGGCTTTTTGCAATGCCAATAAAAGAGTTCAGCTCATCTATATTTCCATAACTTTCTACTCTAGCACTGGCTTTAGAAACTCTCGTTCCACCATAAAGAGCAGTCTGTCCTTTATCTCCTGTTTTCGTGTAAATTTTCATAGTACTAAATTACTTTTTTAAAATTATCTCTACAATACTTTCAAGTCCTGTTTTTATGGATATTATTACTTTCCAGTATTATTATAAAAAAATGACTGGTTAAAACCAGTCATCTTCAAATTATTTATCTACCTCTACATATTGCAACACTGTCTTATTTTTAGAATTATAAATGATTGTACTGCTATTAGGAAATCGTTTTAATTTATAATATTCAATACCTTCATCATTCTTTATATCATCTAAAATGCCTTTATCAATCGTATTCTCAGGAAGGAATTTTTCTATAAAACTTATTTTATCTACAATATTCTGCCCATCTACTTTTCGGGCTTTTTTATCAGAACGCGATTCATCAGTAGAGGGTTGACTTTCCAAAAACGGAATTAAGTCTGCCTTATCTGCCTTATACTTAAAAATGTAGCCTTTTGTTCCATTTGGAAATACAAACTTCTTTCCACTTTCTGCAGATATAAATCCTTTTCCTGAATGAGGAAAGACCTGATTAAACTGAACATCTTCGGAATTGGTAAGCGATTTTATAGATTCGTTCACCGTTTTTTTTACTCTTTCTTCTACAGCGGCCTGGGTTTTCTGTTTTACTGTTTCAGTGGTTTCCTGAACAGTCTGATCTATTTTTTCGCTGATTTTATTACAAGCTAATAGCGACAAAGCACTTGTAACAGCTAAAATTAACTTCTTCATTTCTTTGAAATTATAAATAATTATCCGCTTTAGCAATACTTCTTTTTTCTAAACGGAAAAATCTGAATGATATTTTGAAATTAAAAATAAATATTTTTTTTAATCTATAAAATCCTACTGACAAACTGTTGTCATAACCTGCTCTTATCTTTGTATCAACAATAACAAACTAAAACAAAAATATTATGACAACTACAGCAACTACCACAGCTACAGCTACAAAACAGTTCATGACTACTGAACAGTTATTAGAACATTGGCAAGGGCATAGAAATCTGACAAGAAGAGTGATCGAAGCTTTTCCTGAAAAAGAATTATTTGAATTTTCTGTTGCAGGAATGAGACCTTTTGCAAAACTAGCAGTAGAGCTAATAAGCATCGCAGGACCAGCTTTAAAGGGAATCAACGAAAAAAATATGGAAGCTTATAATGAAGAAGGCTTTAATCCTAAAACTAAAGAGGAAATACTAAAAAAATGGGACGAAGAAACTGAAGTGATCAATCATTATTTCAATCAAATTTCTGAACAACGTTTTCAAGAGACTTTCAATCTATTCGGTCAGTATGAATTTCCGGTTTTTCAAAATATCCTTTATTTCATAGATAATGAAATTCACCACCGTGGACAAGGATATGTTTATTTAAGATCTTTAGGAATTGAACCTCCTTTCTTCTGGGAGAGATTTTAATTCTTTTTATAAAACTTCTCATCAAATTATTAAATTAAGCCAACGCAAAAGCTTTCAGAATATTTCTGAAAGCTTTTGTAATTTTGTTTAACCAGGTAGGATATTTTTAAAGAAACTTACAATATTTTCTTTAAGCTTAGTAAAGGTGTCGGAAGTTCCAAACTCTTTATTGTCATAACCAATTGGAAAACCTTTTTCTACATATTCATTATTTATCTGCAAAGTAAGTGTCTGGAAATCGTCATTTACTTTCCCAAGTTTATCTGTATGAATATCCAAAAATTTAACTGAAGCCTGTTTTGAGAAATCAAGCTTTGTGATATCAATAGTTTTAATTTCCTTTTTCAGATCTGACCGGAAATAAAGATTCATATTTTTCACATCAATTACAGTTTGCCATTCTCCCGCATATACGGAATTGAGAATATTCCAGGCATAATCTACAGGCTTTTTATCATACTTATAATTATTCAGCATATAGTAGGCTTTGTTATAGCGATCTTCCCATTTGCTCTGTTGATTAATGTCGAACTTTTCCTTTCCACCTAAGAAATCAAACCTTTGAATATTATCAAAATCTTTTTTATACTGGTTATTGCATAAAAGTGGCATAGGCATATCTTTACCTGCAATTACTTTGTATTTCCCATTCAGCAATGCGATTGTTGCTGTATTTCCTTTAGCATCACTAAGAAAAAAATGGCTACCTCCTGCACTAGGCCACCAGTCTATATTGGGGCCACTATTTAAATGATCTACAACTTCCTGGACAGATTTATAATTATCCAGTTGATATTGTATCCACTGTGCCCAAAACATGTTGGGTTGTGTCGGATTAAATACCTTTGTTGTTTCCTCCAAAGAAAGCTCAACTAAAAAAAGTCCCTTTTCATTTACGCCATAACAAGGAAAATCATATCCAAGGAGATTAAAGGTAACAGAACCATATTGGGAATTCCATTCTTTAGATCCGGTCAAATGATTCGTTGTAAGGTTTTCCCAACTTATATTCCTTTTCGTAACACCTCGTTTGTTTACAACGATCATTCCTGGCATTGTTTTCCAATTTTCATTGAATCCTACTACACAATAGTCGTTTCCTTTTAATAAAAATGCTGAACAGGCCGAAGCCAGAGTATAATATGTAACTGCCAACAGAAGCAAGCAGCGTGAAAATAAAAATTTCATAATCTTTAGTTTAAAGTTATTTATATTTTTCAGAAATATCTGTAATCAAATTTTTAAGCCTCACTTTGAGCATTTCAGGCTCTAAAATTACAGCGTAATCTGCAAATGTAATTAGCCAGCGTGGAAAACCATCATTGATCCATTCGGTTTCAAAAGTCAATAACATGCCTTCCTCAGTTTCTACCTCTTCTGTTAATCCATAATATTTTTTAGAATTGGCAAGATGATTCATTATTTTCTTCTCTACCAGTAATTTCACTACAGTTACCTCGTTTTTCGAATTTCTTCGGTAATCATTAATACCTCCATATTCTTGTGAAAAAGGATTACTGGTTTTAGCAACCTGCAGAATACGATCAACTCTAAATTGCCTAAAATCTTTTCTTAAAGTACAAAAAGCCATAATGTACCAGTAATTAAATTCCAGAAATACACCAACCGCCTCTATAACTCTATTAGAAACCTTTGAATCAATACTTTTGTATTCTATTGATAGTTGAGTTTTTTCTGCAATACTTTCAAGAATAGTAGGAATTATATTTTTGATCGTTTCTATAGTTGGAGCGTGGTAATTAAAAATATCAATCTGCTTTTCAATATTTTTAATTAAGTTTTTATCTGAATTCTTCAAAACCGAACGTACCTTTTCCATGGCCGTCTGATAGTGCGAGCCCAAACTCTGATGTGAATATTTTTGCATTAGTTTTTCGGCGGTAATAAAACTTAAAACCTCTTCCTTAGTAAACATCACGGGTGGAAGTTTGTAGCCATCCATTAAAGAATATCCACTTCCTGCCTCTCCTAAAATTGGAATTCCAGCATTTTCAAGCGTTTTAACATCTCTATAAATCGTCCTTATGCTTACCTCAAATTTTTCCGCTAAATCTTGAGCTCTTACCAAGGGCTTGGATTGTAATTGGGTAAGAATTGCTGTTACTCTATCGAGCTTTTTGAGATAATGGTCATTCATTTTATCTGATCAATCTAAACTTTTGTGCGAGAATTTTAAATACTATAAAACAAGAATTTTATTTATATTTAGATATTCAAGAACCACACTTTAATAATAATGAGTTACACTAATTTCATCCAGACTATTGAAAAAATTTCTAATCCCGAACGGGCTGTCATTGATGAACTGATTTCAAATTTAGAATTAAAAAATTACAGAAAAGGTGATTTTTTATTAAAATCTGATGAAACCTGCAAACATTTTTATTTTTTAGAAAAAGGACTGGTAAAATTATTCTTTGATAATGGGGATAAAGACTTTATAATGACATTCTTTTCTGAAAATTCTTTTTTCACAGAACTCAGTGGATTTCTTACAGGCAAACCTTCAAAATATATGTTTGTTGCTCTGGAACCTGTTGAGGTATATTCTATTCGAAAAAATGTGGTGGATGATCTATGTAAAAAGTATCATTCTGCTGAAACACTTTTCAGCAAACTGTATTCAATGGCTCCTGTTAATATGATGGGAAGGATAAGTGAAATGTTGGAAGATGATGGTAAAAAGCGTTATCACAATTTTTTAAAACAAAAGCCGGAACTTATCCAAAGGATCAGTCTGGGAGATCTTGCAGATTATATTGGAATCACTCAGGTATCGTTAAGCAGAATCCGGGCGCAAAAATGATTTTTTATCATTTGTAAAAAAATCTGAAATAAAACCGATCTACATTTGTCACATAATTAATCAATCAAAATTAAAATTATGTCACAAAGAGTCAACGCATTCGCTATGGGAAACAAAGCTGTAAATGCACTTCACACGATGGGATACCATGTAGAAAACTCATCAATTGATAATGCTTTTCTCGAGCTTTTATACTTCCGTGTTTCACAGATGAACGGCTGTGCTTTTTGCCTGGATATGCACTCGAAACAACTCAGAGCAAAAGGAGAAACCGAACAAAGAATTTTCTTGGTAAGTGCATGGAGAGAATGTTCTTTCTACACTGAAAAAGAAAAAGCAGCATTACTATGGGCAGAAAGCCTTACTATTCTAAATGGGAAAGAGATATCTAATGAAATATATTCAGAAGTAAGTCAACATTTTTCAGAAACCGAAATGGTGGATCTTACCATGGCTATTATTGCAATTAACAGTTATAACAGAGTAAATATAGCTTTTGGAGCGGAAGTTGGTACGTATCAGGTTCCGGAAAAAAAATAAATCAAATTCTATCATCAAAAACAAGCTCAATGATTTCTTTTTCATTGAGCTCGTTTTTTTCCTAGATCAATCTAGTTTTCTTTAAAAGTATTTATTAGTTTATCAAGATTTAAGCTTCTCGCAGAAGCATCAAAGATCTCCCGATAAGTACCGTTCATTTGTACCAGCTCACTATGAGTTCCACTTTCAACTACCCTTCCTTTTTTCATCACATAAATCTTATCTGAATCTAAGATCTGAGATAAAGAATGCGAAATAATAATTACTGTTCTTCCCTCTTTAATAGCATCCAAAGAATTTTTTATTTGCTCTGTTGCAATAGCATCTAAACTTGCCGTAGGCTCGTCGAGAAATATAATAGGTGGGTTTTTTAAAAATAATCTTGCAATAGCAATTCTTTGCTGTTGTCCTCCTGAAAGCTGAGTTGCATCATGACGGTATTGTTCCGGTAGATCAAGGATCTGGTCATGCAGATAAGCTTTTTTTGCAGCCGCCTGAATATCATCAAAACCGGCATTCATATTTCCATAACGGATATTGTCTTCAATACTTCCCTGAAAAATATGGTTTCTCTGAAGTACCAAACCTATATCATTTCTTAAAAAAGTATTATCAAAATCATTCAAATTAACACCATCCAATAAAATTTCTCCAGAACTGGGTGGATAAAACTTACATAAAAGATTAATTATTGTGGATTTCCCGGCACCACTCAATCCTACTAAAGCTGTTGTTTTACCATTTTCAATTTTCATGGAAACATCGTGTAAAGCTTTAGTTCCATTAGGATAGGCAAAATCTACATTTTTAAGTTCGAATGTTCCTTTAATTTCTTTTTCCACAAATGTTCCGTTTTGTTCTTTTTCGTCATCCGCATTCAGAATATCAAAATAGCCTTCAGCATAGATCATCGCATCATTCATATCATCATAAATACGATGAAGCTGGCGAATGGGGGACGAGACATTATTGAAAAGCATAATATGAAGCATGATAGCACCAATGGTCATCTGCTGATCCAATACAAGATAAACGGTCAATAAAATAATAAGAACAACTCCAAACTGCTCTATAAAGGTCTTCAATCCATCATAAATAAAATTGGTTTTCCTTGTGAACATCTGACTTTCCATTAATTGCATCTGCAGGTCATATTGCTTTTTACCTTCAAACTTTTCACGTACAAAACTCTTAATCACCATGATCGAATTGATCAGATTTAAAAGTCCTGAAGTTTTCTGCTCCCGCTGATTTCTCAATTGACGACGAACTCCTCCTAATTTACGGGCCTGAAGAGAACTGATGTAAAAGTAAATAGGAACAATAATGGTGGAAACCATTCCTACATAAACATTTTGCATATACATAATAATCAGTGCAATAATAGCATTCGAGAATAGAGGTAAAATATCAATAAAAAAATTCTGAACAAGCTTTGTTAAACTTTCTATTCCCCGATCTATTCTTATTTGAAGTTTCCCTGATTCATGGTTTTCATCATTAAAATAAGCAACTCTGTATGTCAATATTTTATCAATTGCTGATTGTGCCAGGACAGAGCTTACATTAATTCTAATTTTCTCACCGTAAAATTTCTGGCCGAAGTTGATAAAGATATTTAATAATTCTTTTCCCAGTAAAATGATGGAGATCACTACCAGAACATGAATACCTTCAGACATAGGATGTTGAAGATGTGTAAGAGTGGTTACCTCATCCACTGTATATTTTAATACCAAAGGATTGACTTGTGCAGCTAATGCTCCTAAAAAAGTAAGAAACAGTGTTCCATAGATCATCAAACGATAAGGTCTGATAAACGGAATGAGTTGTTTATATATTCCGAATAAAGTAATTGTTCTATTAAAAGGTTTAGCCATTTGATATAAAGATCTTTAGTAAAATTAAAGCTTTTTTAAAATAATACATAAAAAAAGCTGGTATTATGCCAGCTCATCTTCTTTCTTAACAAAAATTTATTTTTAGTATCTCGTTTTTAATACAATCTTTCCAAGATCCAAAAGCCCATCCTGTTGGGTGAAGTGCACTCTTCCTTTTTTAGAAAATACTTCCCATGCAATTATGGATACAATATCATCAACTGCATCCTGCTCTTTAGAATCATCTACATATTCAAATGTCCGATCATCTACCATTTTTACTGGTTGTTCATAATCCTGATGAACGATCAGTAAATCTCCCCTCCCATCTAATGCAGCCTGATAAATTTCCTGTAGATCTGTAAGAACAGTTCCCCGTGGAACAGCTTCTTTAATTTCTTCTATTGCTAGTGTACGACTTTCCTTTTGTCGAGCTTTAATAATTTCATAAGCTTGTTCGACAATATGATGCTCTTCCGCAGAAACATAACTTTTATTATCGTGGCCTATGTATATCTTGGGGATATCTGCAACTTCAAGAAGTTTACTATAATTATCCGCTGTACTGACTACAATAACATTCAGATTTGATTTTTTGCTAATTTCAACAATTGATTTATCAACCCTGTTAAAATATTCTCTTATCTGATTATCGACCTGTTTTGAGTCACTTCTTACATCTGAATGGGTGATATAAAAAGGGTTCTGTGGAAATGGAAATCCTTCTTCACGAATTTCGTTTATAATAGAGTCATTTAACGCTTCATATAATTTTGTTCCATTCTGTGTTAATAATAAGATAAGGTATTCCTGGGCTCGTACTGCTGCCTTAATAAGGGGTCTCACTGCAAATTTCTCATCTATCTCAGCAACATTGCCTCTTGATGTCCATGTAGATTTTATAATTTCTTCCGTATCCTTGGATAAGAAGATATGTAAACTATCAAGATTATATTGGTGATCAACTTTATCTGCAATCTTTTCCAGTTTTTCTAAAACTCCTGCAGCAGGTCTTTTTCCATATTCATCAATAACCCGATTTTCCGCTTCTTTTACCAAATTTTTTAAAATGATCTCATCTTGTTGGTTTTCAGGAAATGTTCTGTGTGTGCTTAATGAAATGCTTACACATGGTTCATTTCTTTCATTGGCGAGTTTTTGTAATTTTTCTTGTAATGACATATATGCGTTTTTAATTATTAATAAAGTCAGACAATCTGTTTTATCAATTTCACATAATTAAATACAATAACCAGACCTTTAGTTCATCAAAATATCACTTTTAATGAAAATAAGAAAAACATAAATGATAATAAAATTTTGTATTGAAAATATTTCGCAATTACTCAAAACAATGCGAAATAATATATATTAAAATAAACAAATTTGCATGGCAAAATAAAATCCAGGCTTTTATCTGCTAAATATTGAACGTACTTCGACAGCAACTAAAAAGTCCACTGTATTTATAGAGTCAAAATAAAATCTGCTTTTATCCCTCGAAAAGATATGTTGTAAGATAATGAAGTTCTGATTTGCTTGCTTCTTTTGCTTCAGCACCTGCATCTTCTAAAGAATACTGAGATGTAATTTCTTTTCTTTGGAACACAAAAGAGTTATTAGCATTTTTATCAACTACATCATTAAAGATATGTTCAATCTCAGAATTTGCTAATGATGCAAAACTTATATCTTCAAAACCATACATTAATCTCAAATCATCAAATTGAGAGAATTTATTATCTACAAAACTTTGAAACTGAGTTTTTGAATCAAAATTTCCAGCCCAGATATTGTATGCGTATTTTTTCTTTTTAGGTTTGTCCAAAATACTCTGATAAACAAAATTCTCTCCAAGATAAGCTTCTCTTACCTGTGGATCATTAGCTAAATCTTCAGGAAGGCCTTCTTTTAAGATTCTCCCTTCAAACATAATATAGGTTTTGTTTGTAATGGCAAGTGTCTGTTGAACGTTATGATCGGTAATCAAAATTCCGATATTTTTATCAACAAGACTTCTTACAATCTTTTGTATATCTTCTACAGCAATAGGGTCAACACCCGCAAAAGGTTCATCAAGAAGAATGAAATTAGGACTTGTTGCTAAGCATCTTGCAATTTCTGTTCTACGTCTTTCACCTCCGGAAAGAAGATCCCCTCTGTTTTTACGAACATGCTGCAATGAAAATTCTTCAACCAGTTCATCACATTTTATTTGCTGCTCACGTTTCGAAAGTTTAGTCAGCTGCAAAACTCCCATAATATTTTCTTCTACTGAAAGCTTCCTGAAAACAGATGCTTCCTGAGCAAGATACCCAATTCCTTTTTGAGCTCTACGATACATCGCGTCAGTGGTTATCTCCTGTTTATCGAGAAAAATCCTTCCGGAAGTAGGCTTAACCAATCCTACGATCATATAAAATGAAGTCGTCTTACCTGCCCCATTGGGACCTAGTAAGCCAACAATTTCTCCCTGTTGAACTTGTACAGAAACTCCTTTTACAACTTTTTTAGGACCGTATTCCTTGATTAAGTTTTCTCCTCGTAAAATCATAGTCGCAAAGATATAAATTTGTTTTAAGTTATGATTTTGTAACTACTCATATTTTTCCTCGACTTATGTTAAAAACAATTCACTTTATCATAAAAATTATTAAAATGGAAAATTACGGTTATACAAAAACAGAAAATGAGCAAAATCAACAAGCGACTGCAACGTATCGTTCAGAAAAGAAAATTCCTGCAGCATTGTTAGGGATACTTGTTGGATGGTTGGCCTTAAATAAATTTTACCTGGGTTATACCAAAGAAGGAATTATCCAAATTGTTTTAAATATTGTCACTTTAGGTGCAGCTTCTATTATTCCTTTCATTGAAGGTATTTTATATTTGTTTATGAGTGATAAACAATTTGATGACACTTATGTTTATGGTAAAAAAGGTTGGTTATAACATGCTTATAAACTCGATAGCTTTCGATTTTATTTGATAAATTTATAGGACCAATCAACAATTAATTTTTTATGGAAAATAATAAAGAACTAACAGAACTGCTTACACTAGATTTAGGAATCAATCTTGTTGACCGAAGACCCTATGCTAAAGAAGTTTTCAAATGGCAGGATATGGATCTGCTTCCCCATTCGTCCACCGATACTTTGCTTTGTGAAATTTTCGAATGGAATGGTAGAAATTGGAGAACGACTGGTAATAATCTTATTGGATATTTATTTTCTGGTGAGAGCTTAAATACGGTCAAAAATCAATTGATTAATACCCCTAAACATCCGGCTTTAATTCCCGACTTCGAATTTACAAAAGAGAGTATGATTGAATATGGGCTTTCTTTGCCATCCTTATTTAATATTGGAGTGAATGGAGAGATCAAAAATGCCAAGAGCTTTTCTGTAAGAGTAAATGGGGTAACAAAATCTAGAATCACTAACATTGATTCCCCAGGAATTGAGATTTTAAAAAATTACTCTGCTTTCACGCAGGATAAAACCAAAACGTATAGAAAAAATATTAAGTTTAATTATTTGAGTACTTCTTTATTTTATGCTGAGAGTGTAGAAATTTATCTGGAAAAAGAATCTTCAGTTGCTTTAGATGTAAGCTTTCAGACTCAGGACGTAGAGGTTGATGCAAAATTAGATACAGATACCAAGAAACATTTTGTTCTAAAATATTCAGGTAATCAAGCTCCTTTTGCCGCAAAATTTACCAAAGGAAAAGATTTCAACATCATGTGATAAATTTTTATTATATTAGATTATCTAAACAAATAAATATTATCATGAAAAAATTAACAAAAAAGGACTTAAAAAATATCAATGGTGGAAACATCAGATTTCCTGACGCTAATGGTAACTGTCAGCCAGGTTGGTATTTATGCCCTTCAAACATTTGCGTTTTTGATGATGGAGGCAGAGACCCTATTGTTCCGGGTAAGCCCCATTACAATGCATGTTTTGGATAAACAAAAAACACTTCGATTTGAAGTGTTTTTTTTATTTATATAAAGTAATTAATACTATTTATTTAGAAGTATGGCTGCTTCCTTCGCAAAATAAGTAAAGATCATATCTGCTCCAGCTCTTTTAAAGCAGGTTAAGCTTTCTATAATTGTTTTATCATTATCCAGCCAGCCATTTTGAGCAGCTGCTTTTACCATTGCATACTCTCCACTTACATTATAGACGGCGATCGGAAGATCTATAGCTTCACGAACTTTAGAAACAATGTCCAGATAAGGAAGTCCCGGTTTGATCATAATAATATCCGCTCCCTCATCAATATCTTTGAATACTTCATTTAAAGCTTCACGGGAATTATGGAAATCCATTTGATATGTTTTCTTATCCTTTGGTATTTCCATATTATCTTTTGGAGCACTATCCAAAGCACTTCTAAAAGGTCCATAGAAAGAACTTGCATATTTTGCAGAATAACTTAAAATCCCCACATCTGTAAACCCATTGTCCTCTAAAGCTTCACGAATACCCAATACTCTGCCATCCATCATATCACTAGGGGCAACAATGTCAGCTCCTGCTTCTGCATGAGATACAGACATTCTGGCTAACGCATCAACGGTGGCATCATTTACAATCTTTCCATTTTCAATAATACCGTCATGTCCATAAATTGAATACGGATCTAAGGCAACATCAGGCATTACAATCATTTCAGGAAGCGCATCTTTGATCGCTTTGATGGTATTTTGCATTAAGCCATCTTTATTCCATGCTTCTTTTCCTGTATTATCTTTCAAATGATCAGACACCTTCATGTACAAATTGACCGATTTTACACCAAGGGAAAATAATTCTTTACATTCCTTCACGGTTAAATCTATACTCCGCCTGAAAATTCCCGGCATTGATGCAATTGGTTCTTCCTTGTTTTCACCCTCCATTACGAAGATTGGCATTACGAAATCATTAGTTGTAAGTATATTTTCTCTTACTAAACTTCTCATTGATTCATTAACTCTTAGCCTTCTATTTCTTGAATGTATCATTTTGGAATACTTTTTGAATAAGTTTATGCAAATTTACTACAAGTTATATGAAAAAATATATTGAGGAGTGGTAGATTTTTTATATTTTTGTTTTTAAATACTTGAGAAATTATAATTTGATGAAAAAACTTTTACTTTTAATTCTTTTCGTAGGCACTTTTGTTGGATTTTCCAGCAATGTTAAAGCTCAACTTAGAGAGCCTGGTTCCATCTCACAAAAATCAGATGATGGAGTTTTTATTGCCTATCCAAATCCCGCGAAGGATTTTCTCATCGTAAAGGCAAAAGATTCTTCTTTAAGAGTCAAAAGTGTTACATTCTACTCTATATTGGGTACACAGGTTGCAACTTATACCGTTAATATGAATTCGGGAGAAATAAATATTGAAAAATTGAAACCCGGCAAATATTTAATTCGTTACATTTTAAGTGACAACACACAAAAGGTTACCCAAATAGTAAAACAATAAAATTAAATCCTGATAATCATCAGGATTTTTTCTTTTACGTTAGTTCTCCCTTAATTATTCCGTAACTTTCGGGAGATTTTCATACTAATTGTAAAAAACAATTTAATGCTAAAAGCTGAACATATTACTAAAACCTACAATGCAGGAAAAAAGACAGCATTGGATGATTTTAGCATACATGTCCCAAAAGGGAGTATTTATGGTCTTCTAGGACCTAACGGAGCGGGAAAGACTTCATTTATCCGTATCATCAATCAAATTACTCAAGCTGATTCCGGGAATATATTTATCAACGGAGAAAAGCTAAATCCCAGTCATATTAAAAACATCGGTTACATGCCTGAAGAAAGGGGACTGTATAAAAATATGAGTGTTGGGGATCAGATCCTCTACTTCGGTGAATTGAAGGGAATGAGTAAAAACGACGCATTGGGTGAGGCTAAAAAATGGTTTGAAAAACTTAATATCGATCAGTGGTGGAAGAAAAAACTCTCTGAGCTTTCAAAAGGAATGGCTCAGAAGATC
Organism: Chryseobacterium paludis; assembly: GCF_025403485.1. Taxonomy (NCBI): domain Bacteria; kingdom Pseudomonadati; phylum Bacteroidota; class Flavobacteriia; order Flavobacteriales; family Weeksellaceae; genus Chryseobacterium; species Chryseobacterium paludis. Next base: position 4,500,906 of record NZ_CP099966.1, on the reverse strand, counting down.
CAATTTGTAGTTACTGTTCTTCATAGACCTCATCTCTTAATTCTTGATGAACCTTTTTCAGGATTTGACCCCGTAAATGCGAATCTTATCAAAGATCAGATTATCGATCTCAAAAATAACGGAACCACTATCATACTTTCTACTCACAGAATGGAAAGCGTAGAGGAGATGTGTGATTATGTAGCCCTTATTGACAATTCTAAAAAAATTCTTGATGGTAGGGTTTTCGATGTAAGGGAAAAATTTAAGAAAAATATTTTTGGAATCACCCTTTCTGAAGTCAGTGATTCTAATTTTGAAAATTTCAAAAACAAATATGAGGTTTTCAATTTTTCTAATGAGAATGAACTGATTTCTTTTGATTTGAAAAACGAGAGTGATCAAAATAATATTCTTTTAGATTTAGTACATGTTGGAAAAGTCAGGTCATTTGATGAACGAATCCCCAGCATGAATGAAGTTTTTATTAACGCTGTAGGTAATCATTCTTAATTTTATGAACAATATTTTTTTAATTACAAAAAGGGAATTCCTTACACAGGTTAAGAAGAAGTCCTTCATTATATTAACGTTGCTGGCTCCTGTCATGATCATTGCATTTGGTGCGGTTATAGGGCTAATGTTTAAGGCTAATGAATCACATAGTGTTATTGAAGTTGTTGATAAGAGTGGTTTATTTAAAGATAAATTACCATCGGATTCCAAACTCAATTATACTTTTATTCCTTCTGCTGAGGAGAAATCAAAGGTTAACAAATTAAAAGGAAATGAAACTTTAGATGGCATCCTTATTTTACCTGAACTGAATGCTAATAACTTTGATGATCTGGAAAAAAACACAAGACTGGTTATCAATAGTAAAATTGGTTTTGATACCAAGCAGCGAATCGTTTCAGATATTACAAATGTTATTAAGAAAGAAAAGATCAAGCAATTGGGTATTGCTGAAACTCAATTGGACAATCTTGATAAAGGCTTCACTTTAAAAACGATTAATGTTTCAGAAGACAATAAGGAAGATTCTGATATGACTTTCGGAGTAAAAACAGGACTTAGTATGGTTCTGATGTATGTTACTTTCATGTTTATTATCATTTATGGAGTTAGGGTAATGAGAAGCGTTCTAGAAGAAAAGAATAACCGAGTGGTTGAAATTATTATCTCTTCAGTAAAGCCATTCGAGCTTATGATGGGTAAAATATTGGGCGTAACAATGGTTGCTTTAACCCAGTTTATCATATGGATTACAATGTCAGTAATCGGAGCATTAGTTCTCAATACAGGGTTTTCATCAATTCAAAAAAATATCCCCGGAGGAAGTGAAGGAATGGCTAGTAAACTGGATATAGCACAAATTGCTACTCAGGTTTCTCATAGTCTGCTGGAGCTTAATTTCCCGTTGATCATTTTTGTATTTATTGTGTTCTTTCTTCTTGGATACATTTTTTACAGCTCTGTTTATGCGGCTATTGGATCTGCTGTTGATAATGAAACAGAAACTCAACAGTTTACACTATTTGCAATACTACCTTTAACTTTAGGGATGTATGGGAGCTTTTCGCTAATGAACAATCCGGATGGACCTTTAGGATTTTGGTTATCGATGATTCCTTTTACCTCTCCAGTAGCAATGATTGCAAGAATTCCTTTTGGAGTTCCGGCATGGCAGATTGCGTTATCCATCACACTTTTGGTACTGACCACTATTTTTATGATATTCTTAGCTGGAAAAATTTACCGCGTAGGTATTTTAATGTACGGTAATAAAGCTACCTTAAAAGAGCTTTGGAGATGGATTAGAAATTAGTATAAAATATTAGACATCACAAAAAATCCCGAGAATAATCTCGGGATTTTTTTATTTGAATGAATTATTCTTATTGAAAGATATAACTAAGACTTAAACTAAGAACTTGTTCTGATTTACCCTTACTAGTTCCATCAGGTTCTTTTGCAAGATCAGGATATGTATTGGAAAATCCATAATCATACTTTAAAGCTAATTCCAATTGTCTCTTATAGCTATATCCTACGCCTATACCTAATCCAAAATTAAAACTGTTAGCTTTTCCACTAACCCCAGGATGTTTTGGATCATTTACATCCGGATCATAATAAGCTCTGCTTGCAGGAGCATTTTTAACGTTCTGGTTTAGCAAAAAGTTAAATCTTGGACCTATCATTCCAAAAAATTCAGATTCTGCCTCTGAAAAGTATCCTTTGAAATAAACAGGTACACTAAGGTAATTATTTGCATATACAGCGTTATAACCATCTCTACCTTTAGCATCCTTATCCTTCCCCGTTTCTCCGGCACCATAATATAGTACTTCGGGTTGGATATAAAACTGATTACCTTTTCCTACTGGAATAAGGGCTAAGGCTCCCGCCTGAACAGCAAATCTTGCTCCGGAGGGGTTATGTGCATTTTGTACTCGGGAATAGTTGCCTCCAGCTGTAATACCAAATCTTGTCGCTTTAAGGTTAACTTGTGCTAAAGATAAGGTAGAAAAAGCCAAAGTAGAGGCTAATAAAAATTTTTTCATATTGTTTTTGTTTATGATTATGCTAATACTTTTGCAACAGTAACACCAATATCAGCCGGAGAATCTACAACGTTGATTCCGTTTTCTCTCATGATTTCCATTTTTGCCTGCGCTGTATCTTCATCACCTCCTACAATAGCTCCTGCATGTCCCATTGTTCTTCCTTTAGGTGCAGTTTGTCCTGCAATAAAACCAACTACAGGTTTAGTAGAACCACTTGCTTTATACCATCTTGCAGCTTCAGCCTCTAGTCCACCACCAATTTCACCGATCATTACTACCGCTTCTGTTTCAGGATCATTGATGAACAATTCCAAAGCTTCTCTTGTAGTAGTCCCAATAATTGGGTCTCCACCGATACCAATAGCTGTAGAAATACCGAAACCAGCTCTTACAACCTGATCTGCAGCTTCATAAGTAAGAGTTCCAGATTTAGAAACGATACCTACTTTACCTTTTTTGAAAACGAAACCTGGCATAATACCAATTTTAGCTTCTTCTGAAGTAATGATTCCAGGGCAGTTTGGTCCGATCAATCTACAATCTCTATCAGCGATGTAAGATTTTACTTTTACCATATCTGCTACAGGAATTCCCTCAGTAATACATACGATAACTTTAATTCCAGCCTCAGCAGCTTCCATAATAGCATCAGCAGCAAATGCAGGTGGTACGAAAATAATACTTACGTTAGCTCCTGCTTTTGAAACAGCATCAGCAACCGTATTAAATACAGGCTTCCCTAAGTGCTCGCTTCCTCCTTTTCCTGGAGTAACTCCACCTACTACATTGGTTCCGTATTCAATCATCTGGCCAGCATGGAAAGTACCTTCGTTCCCTGTAAATCCTTGTACAATTACTTTAGAATCTTTGTTTACTAAAATTGACATTTTATTGTTGTTTTTAATTTATTTACTATTTTATTAATGCTCACAAATTTACTTATTTTTCTTTGATTTTAAATAAAACCTTGTGAATTGTTTATTTGAGATTTCTCAGTTTTACTTCTTTTTTCAAATAGGTTTTGAAATCTTCTGCAAACATACCAATGTAGGTACCTTTTTCAAGATCTCTATTTACACCAGTCTTTCCTAAAAGCACAGATCCACCTTCGATCTTATTTCCAGAAGCAATTCCAACCTGTCCCCATAATGTTACCTCATCTCCAATTATACAACAGCCGGCAATTCCCACCTGAGAAGCGATCAGACATTTTTTTCCAATTATGGTATCGTGTCCAATCTGAATTTGATTATCTAAAACAGAACCTTCACCTATAATCGTAGAATCTGTAACTCCTCTGTCGATTGTACAGTTATTTCCTATTTCAACGTTGTTTTCTATGATAACGTTACCAACAGATATTAAGCGGTCAAAATTACCATTAAGCTTACGGTAATAGAATGCATCACCACCTAAAACCGTCCCTGATTGAATGACTACATTATCCCCAATAATCGTTCTGTCACCAATAACTACATTTGGAAAAATAAGACTATTCTTTCCAATTCTCACGTTGTTGCCTATAACTGCGGTAGAATGAACCTTAGTCCCCTCACCGATCTCTATATCATGAAGTTCTTCGGTGAAATTATATATTCTTGTAAAATGGGTATTGATAAGATTAAAATCCCTGAAAGGATCATCTGAAACTAATAGAGCTTTCCCTTCCGGGCAATCCACTTCTTTATCGATAAGAATAATTGTTGCTGCAGAATTTAATGCTTTATCATAGTATTTCGGATGATTAACAAAAACGATCTCCCCCGGTTTTACCATGTGAATTTCATTAGTTCCCAGCACTTCAAAATCATCAGAACCAACAAATTTCGCTGAAATTAAATCAGCAATTGTTTTAAGTTTTTGTGGAGAATGAAATCTCATAAAAAATATTTTTCTTGTAAAACAAAATTCGGACTGCAAATGCAGACCGAATTTATATAAATTGTATTATTATTTTACTCTTTCCAAGTAAGAACCATCTTCAGTACTTACTTTGATTCTGTCTCCTGGTTCTATGAACAGTGGTACCATCACTCTTGCTCCTGTTTCAACGATTGCATTTTTAAGAGCATTAGTAGCTGTATTTCCTTTCACTCCTGGATCTGCTTCGATAACATCTAAAAATACAGACTGTGGAAGTTCAGCAGAAAGTGGAGTTTCATCAGATTCTTTTAAAATGATCGTTACTTCTTCACCAGCTTTCATAAACTGAGAATTTTCAATCATTTCTTTATCGATGTATAATTGAGAGAAATCATCATTATTCATGAAATGGAATCCATTCTCATCGTCATAAAGATATTGGAATTTTCTCGTAATTACTTTTACTTCATCAATTTTATGACCTGCAGAAAAAGTGTTATCAAGTACTTTTCCATTCGTCACTGACTTCAATTTTGTTCTAACGAAAGCCGGTCCTTTACCTGGTTTTACGTGAAGAAATTCAATTACTTTGAAAATATCATTGCTAAATTCAATGCAAAGTCCTTTTCTTATATCGTTACTTGTTGCCATTAATTTTTATATTATCTTTTTTATTTTTATTTAATTACTCCTTTCCGGTACCATATCCTTTTACAATACCTCTAGGAGAGTTTTGAATAAACTGGAGAATTTCATCTCTTTCAGCGGTTGGTAGCATTTCTTTCTCAATATGAGTGATTGCCTGAGAGACATTCATTTTCATTTGGAAAATAGCTCTATATATCTTTTGGATCTCAAAAATTTTCTCGTTTGTAAATCCTCTTCTTCTCAGACCCACTGAATTAATTCCGGCATAAGCCATTGGCTCTCTTGCTACTTTTACATAGGGCGGAATATCCTTTCTTACCAGTGTTCCACCAGAAATCATAACATGTTTTCCAATTTTACCAAACTGATGAACTGCACTAAGGCCACCCATTACTGTATAATCACCTATTTCTACATGACCAGCAATACCACAACCGTTTACGATGATAACATGATCTCCGATAACGCAATCGTGTGCAATGTGAGAAGTTGCCATGATGAGACAGTTTTTACCAATTTTGGTAAATCCAAGGGCTTTTGTACCCCTGTTCACTGTTACGCACTCTCTTATTGTAGTTTCATCTCCGATAATTACCTGAGTATCTTCTCCATCAAACTTTAAATCCTGCGGAATTGCAGAAATTACCGTTCCGGGAAAAATTCTACAATTTTTGCCTATTCTTGCTCCATCCATGATGGTAACATTGGGACCAATCCAAGTTCCTTCTCCAATTTCCACGTCCCCTGCAATAGTAGTAAAAGGTTCTACGATTACATTTTTGCTGATTTTTGCGCGTTTATCTACGGCTGCTAATTGATGAACCATTTAATCAACTTTATTTTTTGCAACTTGAGCCATTAATTCGGCCTCGACAGCCACTGTATCTCCTACATATCCATATCCTTGCATATGAACGATACCTCGTCTGATGGGCTCTATCAACTCAATTTTGAAAATCATAGTATCTCCAGGAACTACTTTTCTTTTAAATTTTACTTTATCCATTTTAATGAAATAAGTAGAATAATTTTCAGGATCCGGAACACTAGCCAAAACTAAAATCCCACCTGTTTGTGCTAAAGCTTCCACCTGTAAAACACCTGGCATTACCGGTTCTTTAGGAAAATGTCCAACAAAGAAAGGTTCATTCATTGTAACATTCTTCAATCCTACCACATGAGAGTCAGAAAGTTCAAGAATTTTATCTATTAATAAGAATGGTGGTCTGTGAGGCATCAACTTCATAATTCCGTTGATATCAAAAACCGGTTCTTTTGTTAAATCAAAATCAGGCACATTTTTCTTTTTTTGCAATTTCCACTGACGATTGAGTTTTTTTGCAAATTGAGTATTTACAAAATGTCCGGGCTTATTAGCAATTACTTTACCTTTTATTTTAACTCCAGCTAAAGCTAAATCACCAATCACATCAAGTAATTTATGTCTTGCCGCTTCGTTAGGGTAATTTAAAGTAAGATTATCAAGAATGCCATTTGGTCTGATAGAAACATTGTCTTTCCCAAATGCCTTCTTTAACTTTTCAGTTGTATCTGGGGTTAAATCTTTATCGACATATACAATTGCATTAGAAATATCCCCTCCTTTAATTAAGCCATGATCTAAAAGCATTTCTAATTCATGCAAAAAGCTGAATGTTCGTGCTGATGAAATTTCCTCCTTAAATTCTGAAATATTTTTAAGTGTAGCATTTTGAGTACCCAATACTTTGGTCCCAAAATCTACCATTGTTGTAATTTCGTAATTATCTGATGGAATAATCGTGATCTCAGAACCTGTTGCAGGGTCTGTATAACTAAGAACTTCTTTAACGACAAGATATTCTCGAACAACTGCTTGCTCTACAACACCCACACTTTCGATAGCTTCAACAAAAAACTTTGAAGAACCATCCATGATAGGCGGCTCAGAAGCATCCATTTCCAATATTGCGTTATCTATATCACAACCAACTAAAGCTGCAAGAAGATGTTCACAAGTATTGATTTTTACACCTAATTTTTCTAAGGTTGTCCCTCTTTCAGTTGCTACAACATAATTAACATCAGCTTCGACTTGGGGATGTCCCTCTAAATCGGTTCTTACAAAAACAAAACCTGTATTTTCTTTAGCAGGTTTAATGGTAAGTTTTACTTCTTTACCAGTATGAAGGCCAATTCCAGAAAGAGTAACCTCTTGCTGAAGTGTTTTTTGCATATCACTCATTAGTATTATCTTTTGAGGTATTCTCAAGATTATTTATTCGTCCTACAATTTCAGTAAAGTTTCTGAAATGAACATAATTTCTAAGGTAGTCATTATAGCTTATTGCTGGTGAACCATATAATGTTTCTTTGTCATTAACGCTGGAATTCACCCCACTTTGTGCCTGAATTTTGACCTGATTGCCTATTTTAATATGACCAACCACGCCTACTTGCCCACCAATCTGGTTCCAGTCGCCAATAGTTGTAGACCCTGCAATTCCTGCCTGAGCTGCAATCACATTGTTCTGACCAATCTTTACGTTGTGTGCTATTTGAATTAAGTTATCTATTTTAGTTCCTTTCCCAATGATAGTAGAACCAATAGTGGCTCTGTCTATACTACAGTTTGAACCTATTTCTACGTCATCTTCAATGATAACATTTCCGAGCTGAGGAATTTTCTTAAATCCTTCCGGTGTTGGTTGGAAACCAAATCCATCACCACCTACTACAGTATTAGAATGAATCACGCAGTTATCTCCTATAATACAATAATCGTAGATTCTTGCTCCGCTATCAATTTTACAGTTTTTACCTATTTTTACTCCCTTGCCAATGTATACTTGCGGATAAATTTGTGTTCCTTCACCAATTTTGGCTTTTTCTGAAACATAAGTAAAAGCTCCAATATATACCTTATCAGCAATAACGGCAGTATCATGAATAGATGCGCCATCTTCAACACCCTCTTTTTTACCTTGCATTTCCTGATATAAATTCATCAGAACCTGAAAAGACAAATAAGCATCTTTTACGGCAATTATGGTAGCATTGTAAGAATCCTTTACAATAAGTTTTTCAGAAGCAATAATTACTGAGCACTTTGAAGTATCCAAATAGTGAGAAAATCGATCTTGAGCTATAAAAGAAAGATGCCCCGATTCCCCATTTTCAATTGGTGAAACGCCACTAATAAGTGCATTTTCATCACCTATTATTTTTCCGTCAATAAAACTTGCAATTTGCGAAGCTGTAAATTCCATATTCTGCAAAGATAAGAAATTCTATTATTCGTAAACATTTTTTAGTTTTACGATCGTTAATTTTAATATTCTTTAAGAATTTATTTTGGATAAATCTCTTGGAAATGTTAAAATATATCTTTTGGTCTTATTTACTATTAAGCCTGATAAAAGCTGATCTTCAGACTCATCCAGCCTTATTTTCGTACCATTTTTCTGTAGTAAGTAGATCGGTTGCATTTTGGTGTTGTAAGGCAAAAGTTTTCTCTTAATCTCATGAACTAATTCAGCACCATTATCAATATTAAAAAACTCATTGGTGTTTTTTATTTTTTCTTCAACAAGTGTTTTATCAAATGGATGCGATGAAATAATTGTTTTAGGAAGATCTCTCTTAATCACGCACTTACACCAATATGACAAAATAAAATCATCAGAATTCTGCCATAATTTCATGGCTTGAATCACATCATTATCGTCCAATTGTGTAAATCTTTCAACATCTTCATCTGTTGCTGCACTCTTTTCTCTATATAAAAAGTATTTCAAATTTTCAGTAGCCGGTAAATCTATGCCTTTTGAAACCAAATATTTTGCTCTTTCTAAAATTTTAACCAGAATAAATTCAGCTAAAGCAGATGTTTTATGGTAATATACCTGCCAATACATAAACATTCTTGCCGTCAAAAAGTTTTCAATGGAGTAAATCCCTTTCGCGTCTATTACTAATTCGCCCTCTTCACAAACATTCATCATAGAGATGATTCGTTGGGTATTAATATTTCCTTCAGAAACTCCTGTAAAAAAGCTGTCTCTTTTTAAATAATCCAAACGGTCAACATCCAGTTGAGAAGATATTAGTTGATTGAAAAATTTTCTATGGTATTGCCCCTGAAACATTTCAATAGCTATGGAAAGCTGACCATCAAACATTTCATTCAACCTATTCATTAATAATAATGAAAGATTTTCATGATGCCAATCATCCATCAGCATGCTTTCCAAAGCGTGAGAAAATGGCCCATGACCAATATCATGCATTAAGATCGCTAACATGGCTCCTTTTTCTTCTTCGTCAGATATTTTAACTCCTTTTTGCTTTAATGTTTCCAGTGCAGTGAACATCAAATGCATGGCACCGATAGCATGGTGAAACCTCGTATGCGTAGCTCCTGGAAAAATCAAATTGAGAAGACCAGTCTGAGAAATCCTTCTTAATCTTTGAAAATAGGGATGTTCGATAATATCAAATAAAATTTCGTGGGGAATTTTGATAAATCCATGAACGGGATCGTTGATAATTTTTAGCTTATTCTGCATTTGATAACTGAAGTATTAGTAAACAAAGTTAGGGAAATTTAATCTTAGGCTTTAATTTTGTAAACCATAGATCATTAGGTAGAGATTTTTATCTTTGAGTCTTTAATAAACGAACCCATTGAATGAGGATACTCTCTACATTACTTTTATTATTTTTAAGTATAAATACTTTTTCTGCTCAAATGGTTTCAGAAACCCAAAAGCTGGAATCCCTTTGTAAAGTATGGGGATTCTTAAAATATTATCACCCTCATGTTGCTAAGGGTACATTCGACTGGGACAAACAATTGATTGATAAAATAGAAGAACTTGAAACAATTCATGATAAAAATCAACTGAATGTGTTTTTTTCTCAATGGCTTGACAATCTTGGACAGGTTGACAGTTGTCCATCCTGTAAATTTGATAACAACAAGGTATATTTTGTGAAGAACTTTAATTTAGACTGGACGAAAAATGAAGATATATTCAGTCCAGAAGTGATTGACAAACTTCAATTTATCGAAAAAAACAGATATATCGGAGAGCCCTATTATTTTGGAAAAGGAGGAAGAAAAATATTTTTCAGAAATGATGACTCACTGGGCTCAAAATTTATCTCCAGGAAAATTGCTCTTTTGGAGTTATTCAGATATTGGAATTTTGTAGAATATTTCTTTCCCTATAAATACGAAACAGATCAAAATTGGAATGATGTTTTAAAAGAAATGATTCCTAAATTTATAAGTATAGATAATGATGTAAATTACCATTTAACATTAGCAGAATTGGTCACAAAAACTGATGATTCTCATGCTTTTTTATTTTCACCATTAATTAGTTTAAATCAATACGGAAGAAGGAAAGTACCTGTAGAATATTCTTATGCAGAAGGGAAACTGATCGTCACCAAAATTAATTCTACTATATATAAGAAAGAAAGATCTTTATTAGAACCCGGAGACATAATTTATGACATTAATGGTAAAACCATTCCACAAATAGTCAATGGATTTTCAAAATATATTCCAGCTTCAAACTCATGGGGGAAAATAAAAAAGGTAAAGAATCTCTTTCTTTTCTCCAACAATGATAGTATAGAAGTTAAACTGGAAAGGAACGGACAAAATATTGCTCTCAAGGTAAAAACATATCTTTTAAAAGATATAATTTATGAAAAGAAAGCAGCACCTGAAAAATGGAGATTTTACGATCAGGATAAAAAAATAGGTTATGTTGATATGGGTATTATTGAAAGAGAAGATTTAAATGAAATGTATCAAAATCTAAAGACAACCGGATCAATTATTTTCGACTTAAGAAATTATCCTAGGCAAACAATCAGACCATTAAGTTTACTGTTTCTTCCGGAGACAATCATATATTATCAGTTTAATTTCCCTGAAACCACTTATCCGGGTATGTTTTATAGTAGAAAAAATAGTATTGGAAGAAAAAATGATGATTATTATAAAGGAAATGTAGTAGTTTTGATAGATGAGAATACTCAGAGCCAGGCGGAGACCACAACGATGATGTTTAAGCAGCATCCTAAAGCAAAAACGATCGGAAGTTACACTTCCGGAGCCAACGGAGATGTCATTAGGTTTAAAATTGCAGGCTTAGAAACCAGCTTCACAGGTCTTGGTGCATATTACCCGGATCAAAGAGAAACCCAAAGGATTGGAATTATCCCGGACATTATCATTAAACCTACTTTAAAAGGAATAAAAGAAGGAAAAGATGAAGTTTTGGAAAGAGCCCTAGAATACATAAAGACCGGCCGTTAGATGAAATATCCACATAAAAAAAAATAATGGATTTTCATTTAACTATAATTTAACTTTTTATCTGTTCATTTTGACAGATTTTATAATGAATTGGTCACACTTTTGATACTATAACCATGTAAAAAATAAATATTATGTCGGAAAAAATATTATGGATAGATGATGAAATAGATTTACTCAAACCTCATATTGTATTTTTAGAAAAAAAGGGTTATCATGTAACTCCTGTTAATAATGTAAATGAAGCGCTAGAGTTGATAGATTCCGAGAAATTTGCATTAACATTAATTGATGAAAATATGCCTGGTATTTCTGGGCTGGAAGCAATTCCTATGATTAAAGAAAAAGATAATTCTTTAAAAATAGTAATGGTTACCAAAAGTGAAGAAGAACACATTATGGAAGAGGCAATTGGTTCTCAAATTGCTGATTATATTCTAAAACCAGTAAACCCCAATCAGATTCTTTTATCATTAAAGAAAAATCTTCAGGAAGACAATTTGGTTGAGCAAAAAACTATTTTGCAATATCAACAAGAGTTCAGAAGCCTATCTATGGAACTTTCTTATCTCAAGTCTTATCAGGAATGGGCTGAATATTATAAGAAAATTTTAAATTGGGAAATTAAATTCGATAAAGTAACAGACAATGAATTTGCAGATCTTCTACAGTCTCAAAAAGAAGAAGCTAATATTCAGTTTGCGAAATTTATTGAAAATAATTATGAAGAATGGCTAAATGGAAGTGACAAACCAGCTATGAGCCATACCCTTTTCAAAGATAAGATAAAGCCTGAGGTTGAAAAAAGCAAGGTTCTTTTACTTATGGTAGATAACCTTAGATATGATCAATGGAAAGTAGTTGAACCATTATTTACGAAATACTACAATAAAGTATCTGAAGATTATTATTACAGTATTCTTCCAACAGCAACTCAATATGCAAGAAACTCTTTCTTTGCAGGTCTATTACCTTCTGAGATAGAAAAACGTTTTCCTGATAAATGGTTTAATGATAATGAAGATGGAAATAAAAATGAGTTTGAGCGTGACTTTCTTGAAGATCAAATGAAAAGAATTGGCTTAGGTTCAAAATCAATGAAATATCTAAAGGTTTTGAATGCTGATTTTGAAAAGAAGATCTATGATGATTTCAATCAACACAAAAACAACGACTTGTTGGTGATCGTTTATAACTTTATTGATATCTTATCTCACGCAAAAACTGACAACCATATTGTGGATCAGTTAATTCGTGATGATAAAACTTTCAGATCCCTGACTTATAACTGGTTTGAGAATTCTTCAATTCTAAAAATTATAAAATTAGCTGCCGAAAGCGGTTATAAACTAGTGATCACAACAGATCATGGAACAGTTTACGTTAAAAAGCCAAGTAAAGTGGTTGGAGATAGAGAAACATCTACAAACATCCGTTATAAAACTGGTAAGAGCTTAACGTATGACGATAGAGATGTTTGGGCTATTACAAATCCTGAGAAACTATTTTTACCAAAAGGAAATTTAAGTTCAAAGTATATTTTTGCAAAAAACAATACTTTCCTGGCCTATCCAAAAAATTATAATCACTTTGTAAATTATTATAAAGAAACTTACCAACACGGTGGAATATCATTAGAAGAATGTATTATTCCAATTAGCATTTTAGAACCCAAGTAATTTTTTTCATAGTTTATTAATTCTGGGTTCAGGGGCGGAAAAAATCAATTGATTTTTTCCGCCTTTTTGTTTGCATTTGATTTTGAAATTTCAAAGTCCGCTCTTTTAATTTCCCTACATTTGACCAAAAATTTACTTTTATTTATGAAATTAATCACATATAATGTAAATGGAATCAGAGCTGCTTTTACCAAGGATTTTCTAGGTTGGTTAAAAACCGCTGATCCGGATATCATATGCATTCAAGAGAGCAAGGCTGGAAACGACCAGATAGATATCGAAAGCCTTCAAAAGCAAGGGTATCATAGCTACTGGCATTCGGCAGTCAGAAAAGGCTATAGTGGGGTTGGAATAGCCTCAAAAATAAAACCTAATCATGTTGAGTATGGATGTGGAATTGAAAGTTATGATAACGAAGGAAGAATTATTCGTGCTGACTTTGATGGTTATTCAGTAATTTCTGTATATGTCCCTTCAGCTTCTAATATGGAAAGACTGGGTTTTAAAATGCAGTTTTGTCATGATTTTCTGAATTATATCAAAAATTTAAAAAAAGAAATTCCAAATCTTATTATTTCAGGAGACTTTAATATTTGTCATCAGGCCATTGACATCCATGATCCTGTTCGTTTAAAAAATGTTTCAGGATTCTTACCTATGGAAAGGGAGTGGATGACCAGCTTTATTGAAGAGTGTGAATTAATAGATAGTTTCAGGTTTTTTAATAATGAGCCAGATAATTATACTTGGTGGAGTTACAGGCAGAATTCCAGGGCTAAAAATAAGGGCTGGAGATTAGATTATAATTTTACGTCATATGCCTTAAAAGATAAGCTTTCAAGAGCTGTAATTTTAAAAGAGGCTGTACATTCAGATCATTGCCCGGCATTGCTGGAATTGAATGTATAATAAAAAGAAAAAGCCAACTGAATCAGTTGGCTTTTAAAATTTAATAAATCATAAGTTTAATCGACAATTTCATATTCCACCGGAATTGTACCAAGATTGGTATTTCCGATTTCATCGAACGCGGCTCTAGAAATATCTAGTGCTCTTGATGAATGGAAAGGTCCTCTATCATTTATCCTCACTGTAACCTCTTTTCCATTGCTCAAATTGGTAACTCTAATTTTAGTTCCAAAAGGAAGCGTTCTATTTGCAGCGGTGAATTTTGAATTATCAAAAATTTCTCCGTTTGCGGTTTTTCTACCATTAAACTTATCGTGGTAGAACGATGCATAACTTGTTTTTTTCGCATCTGTGGCATTATTCTTGAAAGAATAAACACCAAAGGCTGAAATCATCATTATGATTACGAGAATGAATCTTTTCATCATGTTGAATTTTATTGGTTTTGACTTGGCAAATGTATTATGAATCTCATTAAGTCCATAGCCGAAATGTTAAAAACTGTTAACGAAAACCCAATTATATGTTAACCAAGTCTGTAACCCTCTATTGACAGGCGTTTTAAGGACCACTGTTAAAAAACGTTAAAAATAAGGCCTAAAAGTTAACATAATTAACTAACTACTAGAAATTCATTTAGAATCAGCTCTAAAACACACTGTAAATCAGTAAATTACACATTCGCCATTTTTTTAGTTAAATATCTAAAAAAAACCAATGAAATTTTCATTGGTTTTTATAAAAGATAAGTATGCTTTTATTTTAAATACTCCAGCACATAATCATACGTTCCAGCCGGATAAACTACCGACATGTGGGGAGACCCTGTAACTGCATTTCCTGCTGTAGTTCCTAGTGCATATGAATATAATTCTCTGGCATATATTGTATTAGTTCCAGATTTATATATGGTAATTCCATACATACCGGTCATCCCTGTTGGCGAAGGGATACTTACAGCAGTTGAAGAACCTGTAGCTGTAAATGTTCCTTTAATGGCATAAACTTGTTCGTTATTTATTAAAGTATTTGTAGCAGTTTCTGTGGTAAGAATATTAGTACGACCTGAATTAGCCCCTATCGCCACCCATTTACCGTTTGTAATATTTCCAGGATTTCCAGGGTTTGAGAAGTAATAGAATCCAGGAGCTACTTTTGTTTTAACCCCTTGTCCCGTCACAGTATCTCCTGTAGTACTATTAAAGACCACCATCCCATCAAAATCAGAAAGAACGACTTCGTTATCCGCTGTTGATGTATTGAATCTAAAATCCGTTAGATCTGTTCTTGGAAACCCCATTCCTCTACCAAAGCTTTTGTTTGCTAAACCTTCAAAATTACTGGCGTCCATAAAATAATTTGTACCACTTAATCCTGCAGTAACATTTCCATTAGTAAGGAGCTGAGCGTTACTATTAGCACTTAGAAATAAAAGGAAGCATCCCGTTATATTCACTAAAACATTTTTCATCTTGATTTGTGTTTTTTAATTATTAATTTCTACCTGCAACCAGATACCAAGTTGTACCATTACTAAATATTTGAACCGCCGATTGTGCGGTAATAGAGGCTAAACCCTTTGGAGTACCAATTCCATCATTTCCTGAAAACTGAAGTAATCCCCCCGCTTGGTTTCTTATATAGATAGTTTTATCCTTAAAAGAAGCTGGAGTTGGTAACGTCAATTGAGTTCCTGAAGTAAATTCCCAAAAATCAAAATTAGAATTTGTCCAATCATAAGCAGTAGAAGCTGCCTGACCTAAATTTAACCTAAATGCTGTGGGTGTTGTTCCACCACCTCCAAGCGTTTTCCAGGTAGAAGAGGTATTATCATAATAATAAAATCCTGCACCCGTTATGTTTCCTGTTTTATCAGTAGTACCTACACCTGAAGTTACAAAAACCAATGCTCCATTTTGAGCGGCAATGTATACAGCATCTTTAGCTGCTAATTCCTGGGCTGTCATTCTTGGAACTAAAACGGCATCGGGCATAGTCTTATCCGTAGTACTAGCAACCACATCCAAAGTAGCGGCCGGAGTAATTGTATTAATACCTACCCCTTTGTTCTGAGCTTTTGACAGCATAGCAAACGAAATAAGCATTATTGCTGTCCATAAATTTTTTCTCATAAGTGTTTAAGATTTTTAATTATTTTTTTCCATTAATAATTTTTATACAATATATATTTTCAAATCCCAAACTGTTCAATTATGATATAAAATAAAGATTCGGGATTATCTTTATTTATATACATATTCTAGGATTAGAAATACTATGTTGATAAAAAATTATTGCTATGGCAAAGCTAGTACTAAATAATTAAAAATCCAAAACCCACCATTCAAAATGGAAAATCAAGCGTCATATAAATACAGCTAAAAAGCTGATTATGAATAGAATGAAAAATTTAAACCAAAAAACAGTGAAACAGATAATCTAACAATAAAAAATTAATTAAATACTAATCAGTAAAAAATACGATGGAAAATATACACACTTAACATCATTATCTAAAAAATAATATTTTTATTTATTTTTTATCAAATTAAATCTCCGTACAGGTCAAATTCCTCCGCAGAGGTAATTTTTACCATAGCAAATTCTCCAATTGAAATATAGGTGTTATCTGCAGAAACTAAAACTGTATTATCAACGTCAGGAGAATCATATTCTGTTCGTCCTACGAAATAGTTTCCTTCTTTCCTGTCGAATACACATTTATAGACCTCACCAATCCTTTGCTGATTTTTCTCCCATGAGATTTGAGACTGAAGTTCCATGATAGCTTCTACACGAGCTTCTTTCACCTCCTGAGGGACATCATCCTCTAAAACATGGGCAGTTGTATTTTCTTCGTGAGAATACGTAAAACAACCTAATCGATCAAATCTCTGTTCTTTAACCCAATCTTTCAATTCCTGAAATCTTTCTTCGGTCTCCCCTGGATAACCAACAATTAAAGTAGTTCTGATTGCCATATCAGGAACCTTTTCTCTAAATTTCGCTAAAAGGGCATCGGTTTTTTCATGAGTTGTTCCTCTTTTCATCGATTTTAATAAATCGGAGTTGATATGCTGAAGAGGAATATCGATATAGTTACAAACTTTAGGTTCTTCTCTAATGATATCTAATACATCTTCCGGAAACCCACTAGGGAATGCGTAGTGAAGACGAATCCATTCTATCCCTTCCACTTTCACAAGTTCTTTTAAAAGATCTCCAAGTGCACGTCTTTTATAGATATCCAATCCGTAATACGTTAGATCCTGAGCAATCAAAATTAATTCTTTCGTTCCTACTTTTGCAAGCTTTTCTGCTTCACGAACCAGTTTTTCAATAGGTGTAGAAACGTGACCTCCTCTCATTAGTGGAATTGCACAAAAAGAGCATGGCCTGTCACAGCCTTCAGATATCTTCAGATATGCGTAATGTTTTGGAGTAGTCGTTAATCTTTCACCTACTAATTCATGCTTGTAATCTGCGCCTAAGTGCTTTAACAGTATAGGTAAATCTCTTGTTCCAAAATATTGGTCTACATCTGGAATTTCTTTGATAAGATCCGGTTTATATCTTTCAGAAAGACATCCAGTAACAAAAACCTTTTCCACTTCTCCTCTATTCTTGGCATCAACATAGTCAAGGATTGTGTTAATAGATTCCTCTTTTGCATTGTCAATAAAACCACAGGTATTGATTACAACAATATCTCCTCTGTCTTCATGTACAACTTCTTTTCCGTTTGCCTTAAGCTGGCTCATTAAAACTTCTGAGTCGTATACATTTTTAGAGCAACCAAGGGTTACGATATTGATTTTCTTTTTACCTACAGATTTTGTGCGCATCTTTTTGATTTTGAGTTTGCAAAGATACGAAATAATAAAAAGTTTAAATCAAAAAAAGAAAACCACTTTAATAAAGTGGTTTTCAATATGCTATTTAAAAGTTTTTTTCTTTAAAACTTGGTACGTTTTGATCTTTTTCACATTAGGATCATCAATAAGCTTGTTCGTCTCCTTTCAAAATATTGTACAAAGTAAGAAAGATAATTTTAATATCTAAAAAAAAGGACCAATTCTGAATATACCAAATATCTTTTTCTATCCGTTTTTCCATATCTCTATGAGAAAATATCTCCCCTCTTGAACCCATTACTTGTGCCCATCCAGTAATTCCGGGTTTTACAATATGTCTTGTCATATATTTTTTCGTAATCTTGGAGTACATGTCTGTTTGGGACATCATATGCGGTCTCGGACCAACTATTGACATTTGGCCAAGAAAAACATTAATAAACTGGGGCAATTCGTCTATACTTGTTTTACGCATAAATGCACCAAATTTTGTAACTCTCGGATCATTTCTTTTAGCAATTTGAAGGTCAGCATTTGTATTGATAGTCATGCTCCTAAATTTGATACAATTGAATGGTATATTATTGAGTCCTGATCTTTTTTGCAAAAAAAATGCCGAATCATTGCTTTCTAATTTAATAATTAATGCAACAATAGGTATTAACCAAGATAATAAAAAGACAATTATAAAAAATGAAAACCCAATATCAAATGTTCTTTTTAAAATTTGTTTTTTGGGATTCGATAATGGTTCTCTAATTAATTTCAGAAAAGGAATCTCGTGAATTACATCAAAATAATAAGGTCCGAGATTAACATATTTGAAATCGGGTACCATATAAATCCTTATCATTTTATGCTCTGCAACTTCTACAATTTTTTTATATAAATCAACTTCAATTTTGTCATCACAAAATATAATACTGTTTATACCTGTATTTTCCAGATCATCGAATAACTTATCAATGCTACCTAGATATCTATTTTTCGTTTCTGTCTCAATAGGTGCATAAACACCTCTCAATCCCATAAATCTCCTCAGATCCTTATTTGATAATAATGATGTTGATAATTTATTTTCTCCAACAAGAACTGTATTAAAAGAGTACAATTTCCTTCCTAATTTCACTCTGTTTTTCTTTCGGTATAAGAACAAAAGAAACCTTGTGAGGGTCATAAAGAAACCAGTCAATAGAAAATAAAGTATTATATTTCTATAGTCAATTTTTACAGAAAAAATTAGATTTAAGTAAATTAATGAAGCGCCTACCAATAAGACAAAAGATTTTGTCAATGCATTAAAATGCAGTGATGACTCCATAATTTTTAAGCTTTTGTAAGGCTTAGTTATAATTGTAATGACAAACCAAGATATATTAAGGAGAATAAATTGAACTTTAAAATTCTGAGCAAAACTTCTTTCATCAAATTCAAAAAAATATAGTTTTCCTAAAATAAAAAGAACATTGATAATAATATAATCTCCTATCAGAAAAATTCCGGGTAAATATCTAAAAAAATAAACTAACATAAATTCGACAATGGTTATTCAATTTTTCAAATTTACTTTATAATATCTATGTAACTCAGAAACTTAAGTCATTAGTTCTCATAAAGTTTAAAATGAATTAAAAAAATTTTAAAGAAAATTCCGGTAAAACTTTGTCTTTTTCTGAAAGTAAAATGTCATCTAAGGGGAGTTGCCAATCAATATTAAGTTCGGTATCATTCCAAAGAACACCACCTTCTGATTCTTTGTCATAGAGATTATCGCATTTGTATGAAAATATAGCAGTCTCGCTTAGAACAGAAAATCCATGTCCGAAACCTCTTGGGACATATAGTTGCAATTTATTTTCGCCTGTAAGTTCAATTGAAAACCACTTTCCAAATGTGGGTGAATCTTCTCTTAGATCAACAGCTACATCGAGAACCTTTCCATCCAAACATGACACCAGTTTCGCCTGAGCTTTTTCTCCTTTCTGCAAATGTAAGCCTCTAAGAACTCCATAAGTTGATTTGGAGATATTATCCTGAACGAAATGTCCGTTCATACCTGTTAATTCTTCAAACTTTTTCTCATTGAATTTTTCGTAAAAATATCCTCTTTCATCTTCAAAAACAGTTGGCTCTATAATATAGCAGTCCCTAAGTGGTGTTTCTTTTATTTTCATAAGTTGTGTTAGCTTTATTTACAAAGCTTAATCATTTTGTTTTATAACTATCCGATTGAAAAGGCACAAATATAAAAATTAATGCCACATAAAAATAGTTTTTATTTAATTACCCTTTTATAAAGATTTATCAAATTCAAAAAATTATTATTTTTATTATATTCTTTAAAAGCTTTTTCAAATGAATTGTTTCCCATTTGAGTTTTCTTTTTTTCGTCAAAAAAAAGTTTAACTTTTTCTATTGCTTCGTCTGTTGTATTATAAACATACCCATTATAATCATTGTCAACGGTATCTTTATTTCCCATCACATTGCTCACTAAAAGAGGTTTCCGGATCGCCATTGCTTCGAGAATCGCAATTGGAAGTCCTTCCCATAAAGACACTTGTAAATATAAATCAAGTGTATTTAATTTTTGCAATAATTCTTCTCTTGTTCTTATCCAACCTGTAACAGTAATATTTTCAGAAGTAATGTCATCGATAAGCTCCCCGTTTCCTATCCATACAAAATTAACATTTGGCAGCTTCGATGCTATCTCATTAAAAGCCTTTGGATTCTTTTGTGCTGTCAATCTTCCAACCGTTCCAACAGTAAAACGTTCATTCGTTACAGGAAAGTACAGTTTTTCTGGCAATTCAAAATCAACTCCGTTTCTAATAAGGCTCGTTTTGCCAATTTTTTTTGCCATTTCATATTCCGTATTTCCAGAAGCAATTGTAGTTCCACCAAATAAAAAGGGCATTACATATTCTATAACTTTAAAAAGGAAAATCTTAGTTTTCGAAATATTTTGCTGGACAAAGGAAAATCCGTGGGGTGAATAATAAATATTCTTTTTAGATACTAATCCCAAACAAGCCAATCTTCCTATAACACCTGCTTTTGCAGAATGGAGATGAATTATATCAGGTTTTATTTTTTTCAATATTTTTCGCGACTCTGTAATTACCTGATGATCTTTTTTCAAATTTATGGGACGCTGCATATCCAGTTCGTAAAGATAAATATCCGGATGAATTTCCTTATGAAATAATTCCTTATCCAGTTCAATACGATTTGGACTATAAATTAAATGAATATCACAATTAATATCAGACTGATGTGTTGCCAGAAAATTGCTTAAATCTTTTACGTAGGTATAAACCCCACCTCCAAAAGCTTCTACAAACTGAACAATCTTAATTTTCTTTTCCAAACTAATAATTTTGATTTAATACATGATGAGATGTAGTTTAATAATTTACATCTCAATTCTTTTAATTACTTAGAGATGGATAAATAATATACCGTTTTAGGGTTCATACTTGGGATGTTAATTGTTGTAGTATTTTTATTAACTATAATCTTTTGCTTTTGATTAAATATCATATTTTCCAGTGGCAGCTCAAGCGTATTAGGAATCTCATATACTACTAAGTCAAGATTTTTATCTTTCTTATAAAGACTAAACAAATTTTTCAACTTCACCTTTGCATTTACAATTCTATTTCCACTGTTATTGTTTAAAATAATATATTCTCCCTTATCATCATAAGAGGCAAATACAGATGTTTGATCATAATTGGTTATATCTTTTACTCTAGTGCCTTTCGTGCTTTGATTATAAATTTTGTAAGCCCACCATACCGATCTAGGTTTGCCTTTTTTGTCTAATAATCCATTAATTGAATTATTACAATTGAAAACGCCATCGCTTTCTGCCCAACATGCTTTACAAGCACCATCTATATTATTATCTTCCAAATATTTAAACACTTGTAATACTTCTGAAGGAGAAAATTGTGAGTATTGGTTGATTATTTCATTTAGAATAATTTTCTTTACACCAACTTTTGGATATCTAGGAAGTATCTCAGTTCTCAGCCTTTTCATATCTTTATTGAAATCCTTATAATATTCTCCGTCCCTTAACTCGTGCCAGCTAAGTATATCAACCCTTACATTATTCGTATTACAAAATTTCAAGAATCCTTCCATTTCTTTTTCATTGTATCGGTCAAAAGAAGGTCCTGTGATCAAAGCTTTATCCCCTCCAGGTGAAGACCTGATAATATCATGTGCTTTTTTAAATATTTTATAATATTCTTCCGTATCAAAATCTCCAAATCCACCCTGATGAAAAGGCTCATTCCATATATCATAAATTACTTTATTATTGAATTTTTGATACTCCGTATTTATTACTGTTTTTAACCGACCTGTATATAAAGGATGTGACCATTCTTTATTATTTTTTTTACCGGGATAGCCATACATATCAGATATTACTAAAATTGGTGTAACCCCAAAACTTCTTAAATAATCTATATCATCAACCGATTTATAAGACCACCCTATTCTCCAGTACTTAGGTTGCAAAGCAATAATATCATTTTGAAGTGCTTTAATATTATCATAATGAAGAAAACCAGACATTGATTTTACATTGCTGATTTTTTTACTGAAATCAACTTCTACAATTACAGAATCCTTAGTTCTCTGACATTTGACAAGAATTAAAGAAATAAAAAGGATGATTATAGAAATTATCTTTATTTTATAAGCATAAATTATTTTCATATATTTTATTGTGAATGATTAACAATACTAATTTACTTTTTTCTTTGACAGTTTATATTCAACTGCCAACTTCGACACTGCAAATAGGGTAACCATTCTTTTATAAATTTTCATATGAAAAGGTCTATCACTTCTGGATAATAAACTTCCTAACTGGGTAACTGTATTATCTGATCTTCTGTAAAGAAGAAAAGGTTTATCTATGAACTTTACTTTACCCACAACTTCTGCAACCAGTCCTATCCAAAGATCTATAGCCACTTCTTTATTTTTAGGAAACGGCATAGAATAATTTAAAACTCTTCTGTTAAAAGCCATACAGCAACCATAATACGTGCTACAGATTATATTTTTTAATAGACCTGTTCCTGAATTATATATTGTAAAAAATGAATGATTAGTAACATTTAAAGATTCATCGGTCACCATGGAATTTGTAACCACCAAATCGTTAGTTTTCAGATTTTCTACCAGCGTAGTATATTTACCGGGCAGCCAAACATCGTCCTGATCAGATATGAAAATAATATCTCCCGTTGATTCCTTTAGTGCATTTTGAAAATTTGGGGTGTAACCGCGTTCTCCCTTATTGATCAATATTTTTATTCTGCTATCATTTATATTTCTAATGATCTCTAATGTATTATCAGTAGATCCATCATCAGAAACAATTACTTCATCATTTTGTCCGATTTGTTTCAAAACCGAATCAATTTGTTCGAATATAAATTTTTCGCCATTATAAGTAGCCAAACATATACTTACTTTCATTGTTTTTTTATTTTTTCAAATGCACTCACAAACTTATTTGCCGAACTTTCCCATCCTTCTTCTCCCGAAAAATACATTTCCTCGATATTGTGAGACATCTGTTCTAATAGATCCCTATTATAATATAGTTCCAATATAGCATCACCAATTGCCTTGGAACTCTTTGGTTCAATTATAAGTCCTGTTTTTCCATGTTTAACCATTTCCGGCAAACCGCCTACATTAGTTGCAATAACAGGTTTCTTAAATGCATAAGCGGACATAATAACACCACTCTGTGTGGCATCTGTATATGGACAAACTACTGCGGAAGATTTGGAAATAAGATTAGCCAAATTTTCAGGATAAATATACTCATTAAGAATATTTATTTCGGAATATTGCTTATAAATTTCAATATCGAAATCAAAATTACCTCCGCCTGCAACTGTAAGAGTTATGTCAGGATATTTTTGAGTGGAGATAATCTCTACAAAAGCATCTAATAAGAATTTAATTCCTTTATATGGTGATATTCTACCGAAAAACAATATATTAAATTGAGATGAAGATTCCGTCTTATCTGTTTGATAATATCTCAGATAATCATATACGCTTAAAAAAGCAGTATGAATATTCTCCGGTTGCTGTTGATAGTGTTTTACAAAATCATCTTTTTGATTTTCGTTTAATAATATCTTATTAATAATGAGTTTGAACTGAAGCTTTCTCAAAAACTTATCAATCATAAAGTTTTCTCCGGAATGTAAAAACGGATCATGTACAATGAGCAACATCTTTTTTCGATACAATAGTGTAGAAAAAAAATACGTAAGCATATAATTATCAATAACAATTACGTCCGGATTTATCTTCTTTATGTATCGATTGATTGTATATGAAATATAAAGTTTCTTGAAAATATTGACATTACGAGTTCCTTTTACAACATATGTTTTATCTAATGAAATGAGTTCTCCAAATCTTAGTAATTCTTCTACCTCTGTACCTTTAGAAATCGTTTTTGTTAATTTTTCTTTATCTAAAAAATTATAAATCTCATACAGAGCCTCTGTGAAGAAGTAAACATCACATTTTTTCTTAAGCGCATTGATCAAAGAAACGTTGGCATCTAGGGCAAATGTGGATAAGAAAGCGACTTTCATGGTAGAAATAAGTTTTTTTAAATGTTATTTTTTCGGATTAAGAATTTTATCCATATGTTTATTAAATATATAATATGCTCTACTGATAGAAGGCTTATCCCACAATATATTTTCATAGTTTCTGATAATGAAGTTGTTGGATTTATACATTTTCAGAATCCCAAATAATAACAGTACAAACGTAAATGTCATTTTAAACACACGACTCAAGGTGGCATAGAAATAAGGATACAATATCCAATAAGAGACTGCAAAAAGGGTAGTCATTCTATCAATCAACACAGAGTATTCCGACAAAAACAGGTAGGTCATTGTGAAGAGAAAAAGAAGGTTGAAAAAGATATTGAGCAACTTCTCATCTTTTATATAATTTCCTATTTTATCGTAGGAGGTATAAAATATAATGAAAGTCAAAACTTTTTCCAAATATCCTATTGTAATACCATATCCGCTACTATATAAACTACTTTTTGAATAAGCTTCTGCCATTATAGAATAGAATCCACCAAATAACTTTCCAAGAGCTAAAACGATAGGTGTTACAAACTTTATTTGTCCCAGATACAGAATATTTCCTAATATAAAAGCTCCCCAAACAAAAGCCGGTAAAAATTTCTTATGTAGAAAAAAGTACAGTGGAAAATAAAAAATTGCAGATGTATGAAAAAGAAGTCCAATTCCATTACATATAAAATATTTAGCTGCATTTCTTTCTTTAATATATTTCAGAGAATATATAAAAAGAAATATCGCTTTGGAATTCCTCAATAGATTAATCTCTATAACCAATCCTGAGAAAATAAAAAACATAATAAACCCCAATATATATTGAGGGGAGTATTTCCTGAAAAAATAATTAAGAAGTAGAACATCGATAAGGGAAGAAACTATCTGAAGTAAAAAATAATCAGATGAGATACTCTTGAGAAGAATCAAAATTACTTTGAAACCAGGTTCTACTTTCAGAAGATAATCTTCGTTGACACTTGAAAAAAACTGTGCTACTCCCCGACTATCCGAGAGTGTTGGAGACATTTCATATAAAGGATAATAAACTGCAAAATCTGTATCAATATATCCTCTGAACCCAAAGAAAACAAAAAAGACCAACATACCTAGGTATCTGATAATTTTAATATCGCTTCCGTCTTTTCTTAATTTATTTTCCCATAAAAAAAGAGCAAAGTAAATCAAAAAAAGAACAATATATGGTATTGAATATATATAGCTAAAAGTTGGTTCCATAAGATACTATACTTTACTTTTTGAATTTTTTAACTGCAATTATAACTAAATATATAAAACTCTGTATTTTAAATATTAATTTACAATAGCTATGATAAGTAAAAACAGCTGCTGTCTCTTTCTTTTTATAATTAATCACTTATCTCGCAGTCCTTTTATTTAAATATAAATTGAACCCCTCTTTATAAGCTTTCAATGCTATTAGCCATTGATTTTTGGGATACCTAAAATATAACATAATAAGAACATACAAAAAATTATATATGACGATATATGATGCGTAAAAAGAGTTATAATTTTTCAAAGAAAAGTAAACTAAATTTCTCCATAAAAACCTTATTGAAAAATCACTCATTTTACCCGTTGAAGTAGATTCATTATGGTGTATTACAGAGTCTGATATATACCATAATGTTTTTTTATTCTTATTAAGTGCTCTATAAACAAAATCAGTATCATCATAATAAACGAAATAATTCTCATCCATTAATCCTACACTGCTGAACACTTCTTTTTTTATCAACATAAAACAGGTAGGCGCATAAATTACTTTCTTGTCTGTGTTGAATTGTCCCCTATCATCTTCTTCCTGTCCATATTGTACTGTAATACCATTCCGTTTATTAAAACCTCCACCTGCAGCCCAAATTTTATTAGTCCCATAGAAATATATTTTAGGAACAACCATATCTGCATCATGCGTATCAAGACCAAATAGTAATTTCTCAATGGATTCGCTTTCAAGAGCAATGTCATTGTTAGAAAGCAACAGTAAATCGCATCCATCCGCAACAGCTCTGGTAATTCCAATATTATTTCCTTTGGCAACACCAAAATTTTCAGAATTTTCAATAATTACTGTGTCGTATTGATATTGATCAGCTAATTTTTTACTTAATACTAAAGAACCATCTGGAGACAGGTTATCGACCACATATAATATAAAATTTTTATATGTTTGCTTACCTAATGTCTCAAAAAACTCTTCAAGAACAGATTCGCTATTATATAAAACGGTTACTATACCTATTTTTCTACTCATTTATACAAGCCTTTATTTTTCATCTCCTCAATAGATAATTCATATTTATCTTCCGGGATTTCCTGATCATTAACCCAACTAGTAAAAGCTTCAATTCCTTTGTCAAAAGTCCATTGGGGTTCAAATCCCAATTCAGATTTTATTTTGGAAATATCTGCAAAATTATGCCTTATATCTCCCAATCTATAGTTTCCAGAGATTTTTATTGGTATCTCACGTTTGTAGAATTTTGACAGTGTATCAGCTACTGTTATCACGTCTGTCGCAACACCAGTTCCAACATTGTAAACCTGACCATTCGCCTCTTCTTTTTCAAGCCCTAATATAGTTGCATTTACAACATCATCTATAAACACGAAATCACGTGTCTCTTTACCATCTTCAAAAATATTGATGCCATTTCCATTTTTAATGCGGGTAGAAAAAATAGATAATATTCCAGTATAAGGATTTGATAAGGATTGTCCAGGACCATATACATTTTGGTATCTATATCCTACTGCGGCAATTCCCAAAGATTTACAAACTGTTAAAACCATCTGTTCCTGATTTTGCTTTGTGATACCATACACAGACGTAGGGTGTATTTTGCTGTCTTCTGTAGTTGGAAGTATCTCAACCGCTTCATGACATACAGGACATTTGCACAAAAAATCCCCCTTAGACATATCTTCATCTAATCTTTCTGTCGGATATACAGTTCCGTGGTTTCTGCATTCATACTTTCCTTCTCCATAAATAGCACGTGAGGCAGCAACAACAACTTTCTTCACATTATGAGAGCTGTTCGCAAGTAGATCAAGCATAATTGCTGTGCCTCCGATGTTAACTTCAATATATTTTTGGATTTCATACATTGATTGCCCTGTTCCGGTTTCTGCTGCCAGGTGAATAATTGCATTTTGTCCTTTGATCGCATTAATCCAATCCTCTTTTGACGTCACTGAACCCTTAATAAAATTGACTTTATTATTGATACTTCTGTAAAGTGGTGAAGTAAGGTCTGGATTATCCCCATGGATCTGAGGTGACAGATTATCTAAAACCGTTACATTTAATCCTCTATCCAAAAGTTTGAGAGCAATGTTAGAGCCTATAAAACCGGCGCCTCCAGTAATTAATATATTTTTTTTCATATTTATGTAAAATTCCCTTTAGCATCTGTTTTCAGCCAAGCTTGTTTTTCAAATGAGTAGCGTTTTATAATTTTTGCAGGTGCACCAACAGCAATACAATAATCAGGAACATCTTTGGTAACTACAGAATTTGCACCAATAATACTATTTTTACCCACACTCGCACCGGAGATGCAGACGTTCTCTCCAATCCAAGAGCCTTCTTTTATAACAACATCAGAAAGTTGGACTATCGGTTGATCAATTATTGGTCGACTAATATCTTTATAACCATGTTGATTATCCGAAATATAAACCCGATCTGCTATAAGCACAGAGTTTTCAATCACAATACTTTTTGTACAATAAATATGAGCTGAATTTCCTATGTATGTGTTACTTCCTATTTTCAATTTACACTCCTTATGTCCTGTTAGAGGATTTGCTGCTAACCATGCATTTTTTCCAATAGAAACTTTTTCACCGATAAATATATTTTTTGGTTTTTCGATTCGGATAACATTTTTTATAGAAGATCTATAGCCGAAAGCTCCAAATTTCAATTTGTTTAATGGATACAATATTAAATTATAGTAAATCATTATGAAATTGCATTTAGATTAATTAGTTTTTTTATATCAAGCAGGTTTTCAGAATTCAATTCTATCCATTCATTACTTTTATCCCACCATTTTAATTTTAATAGAAAATCAATTTCTTCTTGTGAGAATCTGTATTTTATTAATTTACCTGGTGTACCAACAACGATTGCATATGGTTCTACATCCGCAGTAATAACAGAATTGGCTCCAATTATTGCCCCATCACCAATCTTAATACCATTCAATATAATTGCGTTTGCCCCAATCCAGACATCATTCCCAATGACAATATCTTTTCTATATTTATAATTATCTTCTTTAGAAAAATTCCTTAAAAGGTTGGTCGGATTTGAATAAATTGAAGGATGAGTACTAACAAATGTATGAGTTGGGTGCTTTCCTGGTCCTGTTCTAACACTGGGTCCAATAGAACAAAATTTCCCCATCTTCGTTTCACTTATGACAGATCCTTCAGCTATATAAGAAAAATCATCAATTGACGAGTTTATCATAATCACATTGTTTCCAAGCCAGTTGTATTTACCGAAAACAACATTGAATAATTTAGACATATACCCTACTCTAAGATACTGATATCTAGATTGGTATTTTATTTTTGTAATCAGCCATTTCAAATACTCAGAAAAGGGATTTTGCAAATAAGATTTATCCAACATACCTTTTTACTTTTTTACTAATGAAATTAATTGCCTTACGTTTTCATTTTTCAAAACAACAGGTAAATATAAAAAAAGTGAAAGTATACCTATAATTATCTTTAAAATATTTTTTTCAGCAGAAATTAATTGATTACACGAAACATTAATAACTATAATTAATATACTCAAAAAGAACAATTTGATTTCTTCTTTTTGAAATACCTTCCAAAAACCAATCTTTAGAGAGCTATTGTAATTGATAATAACCAAAACAGATCCTACTGAAAGGGCAATTCCCCAGGCTATAATAATTCCATACCCGCCTAAATATGTACCGAGTATCATCCCTAAAACAATATTAATAACAGCCATACCAATGTGAACGATAACTAATATATTTAACCGTCCTTCTCCCATTGAGCTAAAATAAGCAGGCCCACACATAATATTAATAAATGAAGAAGCAGTTAAGACCAGCATAGAAAAAATGAAATCATTATTAAAATCACCAAGCCATGCTAAAGATATGAAAGGAGTTGCTAATATTAAGATCGTGGATAATGGCAAATTGAATAAAAGTAAAATACGATTCATCTTAATATAGAAATCTTGTAAAAAAGAAGATCCGCCAACCTTTGCTTTTTCAGCAACAACAGGAACTACAACCTGATTGGCATTCGTCAATAAAGCTCTAAATTGATTCACTGCTTTAGTTGCCATCTCATAATGCCCAAGAAGTGCAAGACCACCATATTTACTCAATAAAAGTTTGGTAGCAGGCTCATATAAAAGCTGGCTTATGGATACAAGTTGAAATTTGTATCCATAATTAAAAAGTTCTTTGAATGATTTCAAACTCCACTTCCAATAACGGATTTTATTATTAGGATTTATTCTAACTGTACATATTAAGGCAACTACAAAAATAAAAACAGATTGTAAAAGCTGTACAATTGCAACACCTTTAAGGTGATAAATAGGCGTTAATAATATAGTGCCAACAAACATAATAATCCCGGATGCGATGTAAATAAAATTTCGGATGTAATTTTTTTGGTGCCCTTCTAAAACGGATGTAAATACTCCTCCAACGGCATTAATACAAAGGGAAGCTAATGAATAAGGAAGTATTTCTAATGCGACATCTAAAAAACTTTTATCAATTACGAATCCCAAGAAAAATTTTGCAGAAGATAAAATTAGTAAACTTAGAGTGCCAAACAAGATCAACATTGACAAAATTGAAGTAAATATTAGTTTACCCAGTTTAGTTTCGTCATCCTCCAAAAGATATTCTGCAACAAACTTCACCAATCCAGAAGTCAGACCCAAATTAGCCAAATTAGCAATAGAAGAAAATGACAATATAAGAGACCATACTCCCAATTGCTTTACACCAACCGCTGCTAATAAATACTTATACAAAAAAAAGTACAACAACGCTGTAAAGACAACCTGTATAACTGCCGATAAAGCATTAATTGTAAGTTTTTTTGAAGAAAAATTCATTAAGGTCAATTATTTATACATTCGATTGTATTTTGTGTAAAATATCTTTTTTCATTTCCTACTATGCTTTACTTTATAAGACGATACTAAAAATATTTCTTCCACCACTTTTTCTCCTCTGCCTGATATCCGTATCCAAACTTGTTCCCATAGCCAAAGTTAGATTCTTTCACCTCATTTAATACAATTCCTACATTTTTGAGCTTTTTGTCCCCTATCGAATTATTTAAAAACTCTATATAGCTTTTTTCTGTGACCTCAGACCTCGTTACATATACGATAGCATCACTCATATCTGATATAAGGAAAGAATCCGTAACTAATAAAAGAGGAGCCGTATCCAAAACAATATATTTGTATTTGTTTAGCGCTTTAGCAATGTCTAAAAGTTCTTCTAACTTGCCATTCTGTAAAAGATCTGTCGGATTTGGAGGAATAGAACCCGAATAAATAAAGTCACAGTTCTCGTTATAACTACTTGGATGAATAATTTCATTAATAGAGATTTCCTCTCCGCTTAAGAATTCTGACAAACCTTTTGCCGTCTTCATTGAAGGATTGTAGCGTTGTAATTGTGGATTTCTAACATCTGCCCCAATTACCAAGACTTTATTACGTGAAGAGGCTAATATGATTGATAAATTGGTTGAAACAAATGTCTTTCCTTCTCCTTTTACCGATGAGGTGACCATTATAACATGTGGTACATCTCTTCGAGGTAATAAAAAATTCAAATTGGTTACAAATATCCTGAAGGCCTCAGCCATAGGCGAAACATCATTAAAAGTAACGAGTGCATTTTCTTTGTTTTTCAGCTTTGGAATTTCAGCAATCACCGGTAAATCAGTAAGTTTAGTAAGGTCTGCTCTTCTAACAATAGTACTTTGCAGAAGGCCTTTTAAATAAATGATTGCAAATGGTATCAGTAAACCTAAGGCAGCAAATATTCCCAATATAACTAATTTCCTAGGTGCAACGGGTTTTTTAAATATAAATGCTTTATCTATTACTCTTGCCTTTTCAGCAGTTATCTCCATACTGATCGCAGCTTCTTCCCTTTTTTCTAAAAGTAATAAATAAAGATTTTCTTTTATTTGCTGCTGTCTTTCAATACTTCTAAATAATTTTTCTTGCCTTGGAATTTTGCCAATCATCTGCTCAGAACCCCCTAACTGGCTTTCTACTTTTCTTTTTGCCAATTCCAATGTCGCCTGATTTTTTTGCAAAGATTGTGTCAAAGAAGATTTCATTTCTTCAATTTGTTTGTTTGCACTTTTTACAAGCGGGTTATCTGGTGTGGCTTCCTCCAAGTATTTATTTCTTTGAAGTACAAGTGTGTTATATTCCTGGATTGCTTTCCCAGCAGTTTCACTGTCCAATCCTATATTAAGCGGTAAAACATCTCCTGTCCCCTTTTTATTTAAAGAATTTTGAAGCATTTGATTAAGTTCCAACTGAGTTCCTATTTCCAGAATCTGAGCTTTACTCTGTTCTTTCAATTGAAGATTAATTTTAGCTTCTGTCGGTAAATCGACAATATTATTATCTGATTTATATCCTTCCTTTTGAGTTTCTACATCACCCAATTCTTGTGAAATAAGCAGAATTCTTTTATCAATAAAATCCTTCGTTCTCTTAGATTCAATATTTTTATCACTAATGGCGTAGACATTATACTGTCTTACTAAACCATTAAGAAAATCTTTTGCCTTATCTTTATTTTCAAAATCTACAGAAAGATTTATAATAGTTCCATCTTTATCCAACAAATCAACTTTTACAGCCTCCTGATAATCATTAACTGTACTTTCAAAATTACTATAGTTGAAATAAACATCTGAAAGGTCAACTTTTTTAGGTGCTTTAAAATCAGGATTCTTACTGATCATTATTACCGCAAAAGGTAAGCTCGTCGTTTTATTAAAAGAAGTTTTTATATCATTCTTCCATTCTTTAGAAGACAATATGATTTCATTACCTTTAGTTTTAATAGAAATTGGTTTCTTAGGTAATTCGGAATCTTTTTTTTCCTGAATAATATTGATTATGTAAGGATTTGTATTCCCATACAGTTCTACACTATTAAATGTTTGCTTAGCATATATAGGAGTTTGAAAGTTATTTTCTTTCAAGACATCTTCTACAATTGTTTTGGATTCAAAAACACCAACTTCATTTTCAATGCTATTGGTACCCATACCACTAAGACCACCAATACTTTGTAACACCCCAATATCTCCGGATGCTACAGACATTTTTTTAGCATCTTTTATAAGTACAGATGTTTGAGCTTTATAAACAGGAGCAGTCGATTTTATAAAATAAATTGCCAATATCAACATCAGGAAAATCATTCCGAAAAAATATTTCCAATTTTTTAAATATGGACTTATAAGTTCTTTTACATCGACTTCTTTAGAGTTCAGTTTATCCATTTTTAAGGATTAAATTATCAATTGAAAAATTCTATTACAACACTTTATTTAAAACGTGTGCAAATATATCTATTATTTTAGATAATCTTTTTAATAATTATTAAAAAGATTGCAGGGGAATTGTTTTTATAGTATCCTATTTTCACTAAAGATATTATATATATACATCTCCTTTATCCATAATGTTCAAAACAAAGATATTTTTTTATTTTTTTATTTTATAGGTCAACATGAGACCTCCTCTTGTAGGTATTAATTCTCCACTTTTATTGAATTTTGTGGCATGTTCATATCTTGTGTTATTATCTTTAAAATATCCTTTATAAAATGATTGTGTCGTTCCTATTCCTGCATATAAATCCAGTCCCCAATTTTCATTAATGGTAAAGTGATATCCACCGCTTATTCCAAAAATAAATGCAAGGCCTTTTTGATATTTCCCCGTCACACGGACGCTTCCGTCAGGCAATATCTCAGCTTGTCCCAATTCATCCCGTACTGGTTTGTCATTCCAATAATTCCATTTTTGAAGATTGAAGGCTGCCATTGAAACATAGGTCCCAACATACCATTTCTTCATTCTCTCTCCAAAATAATATCTTCCTTCCAGGGTTCCCATATAGATCTGCAAATTCCTTCCACTAAAAGATTTCCAGGGTGAGACAAATGCTTCTGCCTGTAAAGAAATTTTATTACTGACTGGCTTTTCAACAGCTATATTATATATGCCTATTGGGGCAAAAAGGGTGTTAACTTTTACCTCTGTTTGAGCATTCAATGTAGATGCAAGAAACAAGCTTGCTGTAAAACATAAATTTTTAATCAGGAATTTCATTGGTATATAACATTTATCTTATTAATAACTATGTTCTCAGCGTTAAAAGGGTTTTCAGGAGTATAACAATGTCGTTTTTAAAAGAAAGATTATGATAATAATCCAGATTCATTCTTACTTTATCGGGAAACAATACTCCATCATTATATTGTAAAGGATTTTTCTGTTCAGACAAGATTTGCTCTTCATTACGGTACTTAATTCCGGCTTCACTGGTAATTCCTGGTTTAAGAAAAAGAATAAGGCGATTTTTTCCTTCTAGCTTATCATAATACCCAGGGATATCAGGACGAGGACCAACTAAAGACATATCTCCCTTCAAAATATTAAATAACTGAGGAAGCTCGTCCAGTTTAGTTCTTCTCATCAAATTACCAATGGTTGATTTTTCAAATGTTTTCGGACTTAAGGTTCTGAATTTGTAGATAGTAAAAAGTTTTGCATTCCGCCCTATCCTTTTTTGAGTGAAAATCCCAGGGAAACCAGTATCCAAAGAGGCCAACAATAATAACAGAATAAGTAAGGGCAATAATATTATTACAGTAGAAATTACTATACTATAATCCATCATCATTTTCCAAAAAGGGTATTTTTTCACAATATTCGTATTCCTTACAAATATATAAAATATGTTTGTAAGAATAAAGAAATCTTCAGCAAGTAAGGAACTTAAGGTGTCTATATCGGATTTTGAACTATTAAATATATTCTATTATTAAAATATTAAATTACTTTTCTATTTTGAGAAAAAAATTTTCAATACCTCTGCTATTCGTTTTTTATCTTTTTCTGTAAGATTAGATCCAGAAGGTAAGCACAACCCTTTTTCAAAAAGATTTTCAGCAATTTTTGATCCATAATAAGGACTATTTGAAAAAATGGGCTGCATGTGCAAAGGCTTCCAAAGTGGTCTGGACTCTATGTTATCCTGTAAAAATGCCAATCTTAGATCCGTACTGGTTTTTCCTGTTTTTGATGTATCAATTGTAATGGCTGATAACCAGTGGTTGGAATAAAAATCGTCACTCGGTTCTGAAAAAACATCCACTCCTTCAATGTCTTTGCATAACTCCAAATAAAAATCATGCATTTTTCTACGAGCTTCTACCCGATCATTCAAAACTTCCATTTGTCCACGACCTATTCCCGCGATAATATTACTCATTCGGTAATTATATCCGATATTGGAATGTTGATAATGTGGTGCTTCATCTCTGGCTTGTGTAGATAAGAAGATCGCATTATTTTTAGTCTCTTGCGAATGACATATCAGAGCTCCACCTCCTGAAGTTGTAATAATTTTATTTCCATTAAAAGATAAAATGCCGAAATCCCCAAAAGTTCCACATGCTTTACCTTTATATCTTGCGCCCAGTGATTCTGCTGCATCTTCTATAAGGGGTATTTCATATTTTGAAGCAACTGACAAAATTTCATCCATTTTAGCAGGCATCCCATAAAGATTTACAACGATAATAGCTTTGGGTTTCTTACCTTTTCTTAATCTATTTATGATTGCTTCCTCTAAAACAATAGGACACATATTCCAAGTTTCAGATTCACTATCTATAAAAACTGGCTGAGCGCCACAATATACAATGGGATTGGCTGAGGCAATAAATGAAAAAGTGGATGTGAGTATTTCATCCCCTTTAGTAATTCCTAATAATATCAGTGCTAAATGTATCGCTGATGTAGCGGAATTCAGGGCACAAACTTCGACGTCATTCTCAAGAAATTTCTTTAAATCAAATTCAAATTCATCAATATTATTTCCAATAGAGGTTACCCAGTTTTTCTGAAAGGCATCTTCAATGAATTGTATTTCATTTCCTGATAGATGAGGAGGAGAAAGCCAAATTTTATCTTGCATCGTGTGTTATTGAGAAGCAAATATAACTTTTCCTATTGAATTTAGATCTTAGTTTTTAAATTTATGACAGGGATTAGGAGTAATTTGGATCAACACAACAAAGTCCAATTATTTTTTGATTCTATCACCCTGGCCTTTTCCACCTACTGTAGCAAAAATATATTTTAGGTAATCAGATACTGTTAAGTTCCGCAGCATTTCTGCATCTTTTTCAGCTAATTCAACAGGTGTTGACATATCAATTTCATTAATTTGAGCTAAACCAGTAATCCCAGGAAGAAAATTGTAAACTCCTCTTTTATCTCTTTCTTCTATTAGATCAGTTTGATTAAAAAGATTTGGTCTTGGACCAACCAGACTCATATCTCCAATTAAAACATTAATAAGCTGAGGAAGCTCGTCTAATTTTGACTTACGTAAAAATCCTCCAAATTTCGTCACAGAAGAATTACTTGAAAGATGCGTGGCTACTGACTTTGTATTGACATGCATCGTTCGAAATTTCATCAACTTAAATGGCTTTTTTTGTTTTCCCACTCTTTCCTGAAAGAAAATAGGTGATCCGGTATCAAATAGACCAATTATGTACAATATTATTCCTATTGGCCATAAAAAAAGAATTCCAAAAAAAGAGAATAAGAAATCGAGTATACGTATCATTATGAAATGTTTAGTAGTTTGAGGTTATATTTTAGATGTTAAAACTTTGTACAGTTTTAATTAATCCTTCCTGTACTGATACAGGTAAAGATTCTATTTTTAATTCATTTTTTATTTTCTGATTTGAAACTATATAAGATTCAGTCAGTTTCTTTAATCTCTCCGAGTTTAGTGGTAAATGTAATTTATCACCTAACTTTGCAACCTTCTCGATCATAGTCTTTGATATGTTCCAAAGTTTCGCTTTTTTACCGACTGCATGATTAATTGTTTTAATGAGCTCATTCGTTGATATAGCACTGTCATCTGCAAAATTATAAATACCTGAGGATAAATTTTCATTAATTAACATCTGACCTATCAGGAAATTTAAATTATCAATGCTTAGAAATGATCTTTTATTTTCAAAAGCAGTTAATGGCCAGGGTAATCCTTTTTTAACAATCTTATAAAGTAAATTTAAATTCCCCTTATTTCCCGGACCATGAATCATGCATGGACGAATCACATATACTTTTTTGTTTGCAGGCAATGATTGATTAAGAATATATTCTTCAGCTTCTCTCTTGGACTTACCATAAGGTGTATAAGGATCAGCATCCACTTCTTCTGTCAGAATATGCTCTACTCTATCTGCAGCAGCTTTTACTGAGCTAAAATAAAAAAACTGATTAATTTCTGACTTTAAGAATTCATTAAATAACTCAATCGTGAGGTCTCTATTTATTTTATAATATTCATTATCATCAGAAGTGTTGGATGTGTCGTGTGCTTTACCTGCCAAATGGATAACTGCATCAGCATTTGCTGGAAAATCACTCTTCCAATCTTCATTTCTAAGAGATAAGGAAATAATTTGATTGTCTTTCTGTCTTAAATATTCTGTAAGATTTTTACCTACAAATCCAGATGCTCCGGTGATAATTACATTCATAAATTAAATTTTAAATCTGAAAAAACAGGCTATAACTTCCTTTTAATAATATTTTCTAAATTTGAAATACAGGTAGACATTCTAAAATTATTTTCATAATATTTTCTGCTATTCTCTCCTAGCTGATTAAGCACATCTGTAGATAGGTCTGAAGCTTTAAGGATTGTATTTGCCAGTGACTTATAATCACCCGCAGAAACTGTAAAACCACAATCTGCCTCTAAAACATTATCTGCTCCTTCTCCGTTCAGCATTGCAATGATTGGTTTTGAAGCACTCATATAAGCTTGTAGCTTTGCAGGTACGGTAAGATTAAAAATAGGATCATCTTTTAAAGTTACAAGCATAACATCAGCCTTATCAAAAAAACTGGACATCGCTTCCACAGGATATCTTCCCATAGTAAATACGGTTTCCTGCAACTGATGTTCTTCGATAAATTCTTTAACATACGGCATCTTCCTGCCATCTCCAACTAAAATAAATTTGATTCCTTTGTTTTTAAGCTCCAAAGCAGCCTGCATTATATTCTCTAAATCCTGAGCTTCACCAATATTCCCGGCAAACATCACTTTGAATCCTTCAGGTAGTTTTGGAATAGAAAAATCTTTATTTCCTTCAGATATGGTATCTTCCGCCCAGTTTGGAAAATAAACAATCTTATCATCAAAATTTCCTTTTTGATTGATTGATTTTCTAAACCCTTTAGAAGTAATCAAAATTTTTTCTGAATTTGTATAGAACTTTTTTATAACCCTTTCATAATATCCCAGAATCCATTTATTTTTCACACCTCCTGCAATAGATAAACTTTCGGGCCATAAATCCATTACCCAAAAATAAACTGGTGTTTTCCATATTTTATTCATTAAGAGAGCTGGATAATATTGCGTTATTGGGGAAGGTTCATGTACGATGACAGCATCAAATTTAGTATTAAAGCCCATAAAAAAAGCTTTAATGGATGCAAAGAATGCAAAGCTATAATAATTTATAAATAAACGTATACCTCCTCCTTTACCCCTTGGAAGAAGCAACGACCTTATTACTTTTACCCCATTTACAACCTGCTTTCTATTTTTGAAAATACTATATCCATCATAAATTTTGCCTTCGGGATAATTAGGAAGACCTGTCAGTACTGTCACATCATAACCCCTCTTCTGTAGTTCAAAAGCAAGATCATTACTTTTGAAATTTTCCGGATAAAAATACTGTGTTATTACAAGAACATTCATATATCTATTGTTCGCTCCAGACCACTCTTTTAATATAATCGGTATAAGAAATGATGATTCTTACGACTTTTTCGGATACGTTTGGCATAGAATAATCTGCAACCTGTCTGAAGTTCCGTTCATCTCCAATCTTCTGTCGCTGAACCTGCACCAATCCTTGTAGAATACGTTCCGGTGATAAACCTACCATCATTACACTAGATTCTTCCATTGCCTCTGGTCTCTCATGAGCCTGGCGTATATTAAGAGCTCTAAAGTTAAGTATAGAGGATTCTTCAGAAATAGTTCCTGAATCTGATAATACTGCATAAGAGCGTTTCTGAAGCGCATTATAATCATGGAATCCTAAAGGTTTAAGAAATTGGATTTCAGGACGTACCTCCACTCTCATTTTATCGATCATATTTCTTGTTCTTGGATGCGTGGAAACAATAATAGGATATTGATATTTCTCTGCTATAGCATTTAGAGAATCTATTAAACCTCTAAAGTTTTTTTCTGAATTAATATTTTCTTCTCGATGAGAAGATACTACGAAAAACTTCCCTTCTTCTAAGTTTAGTTTCTTGAGTACATCAGATGCATTAATTTCTGGTAAGTAATGGTTCAGAACCTCAAACATCGGCGAACCTGTTTTGATAATTCTGTCAGCGGGTAATCCTTCACGAAGTAAATATTCTCTTGCGATATCCGAATACGTAAGATTTACATCTGCAGTATGATCTACAATTTTACGGTTGGTTTCTTCCGGTACTCTTTGATCAAAACATCGGTTACCTGCTTCCATATGGAAAATAGGAATATGTCTCTTTTTTGCAGGAATTGCACATAAACAAGAATTGGTATCTCCAAGAACCAAAAATGCCTCTGGATTTAATTCTTCCAATAGCGGATCTATTTTTATTAAGATATTTCCTATCGTCTCTGTAGCAGTTTTTCCAGCTGCCTCCAGAAAATAATCAGGCTTTCTAAGTCCCAGATCATCAAAAAAGATCTGATTAAGTTCATAGTCATAGTTTTGACCTGTATGAACAATGATATGTTCTATGGCTTCAGATGCATCCAAAGCGGATAATACTCTTGACAATCTAATAATCTCCGGTCGTGTTCCGACAACCGTCATTACTTTTAACTTTTTCATTAATTAATATTTTAAACTTCTACAAAATAAGTATCTGCATCTTCAGGATTATATGCTTCATTAATCCAAAAAATAGTATATAATTCTTCCTCTCCTATATTCTTAATATTATGAGTATACCAGATCGGCATATCTACATAAGAAGGTTCTGTCCCGTCCAGATAAAAATCAAGAACTTCATCAGAATCAATTTTTCTCAGTTGGATTAATGCTTTTCCTTTAATAACAGCGAAACGTTCTATTTTTCTTGTATGAAAATGATTCCCTCTTGTTATGTTCGGAACTGTAGTTGAAAATGAACATTGTCCACCAATACCTAAACGGATGATTTCAACGAAAGCACCCCGTGGATCTGTATGTTGAGTAAATTTAACGGGATAATGATTCTTATGATCTATATAAGAACGGTAGGTATTAAATAAATTATGTTCAAAAGAATCGTTAATAGCCGGGATCTCACCATTATCAAAATATTTGGTTTTGAATTGGTTTAATAATGACAAAACTTCAGAAACTTTCTTACAGGCTGTAGGCTCAACAAATAACTCATTCTTACTTTCTTCCGAACGAATCTCACTAATAATTCGATCTACCAATTCTTGCACATAAATTAGCTTTACTTCACCATCATTGGCAATACTTGGAGTTTCGCCATGCGTTAACTGATAACAAAATGTAGCGACAAAAGAATTATAGAAAGGCTTACCAAACGCTCCAAAAACATTCG
This sequence comes from Chryseobacterium paludis, assembly GCF_025403485.1. Classification (NCBI taxonomy): domain Bacteria; kingdom Pseudomonadati; phylum Bacteroidota; class Flavobacteriia; order Flavobacteriales; family Weeksellaceae; genus Chryseobacterium; species Chryseobacterium paludis. The sequence continues at coordinate 4,460,420 of NZ_CP099966.1, read as the reverse complement.
GAATAATTAAACCCGTAACTTTCCCACCATTTTCACTGGCCCACTTAACTATTATTTCACGCCCCTCACGTTTTGACCTTCCATATAAATTATCCCTTTCTTCCTGGGTTGAAGATGAAATCATGACGTGCGCTTTGGAGACTGTGCGTTTTAAAGACTCAACTAAATTCTGAGCTAAAGCTACATTAGTTTCATAAATAAACTGCTCGCTCTCATGACGATTCATGGCTGCCAAATGGACAATAACATCACATTTTGAAACAAATTCATCTAATTGCTGTTGATTGTCGAAAAACTCTTTCTTAAATTCAACATGTTCAAATTCTTCTGGAAATAAGCCCAGTGTATTATATAAATGACGGCCAACAAATCCATTTTGGCCGGTTATTCCTATTTTTTTCATTTAATTGTTTTTAAAACAAATATTTGATTATACTTTAAAGAGTGGTTACAAATCATTTTTTTGCGTAAAATAATTTAACTCAAACCGATATTCATCATCTATTTCTCCCAGTCCATAATCAGCTAAAACAAGTAATTTACTTCCTTCTTCAAGACTTTTTATCGCGGTTAGGCAACCACCTCTTACATGGAGGTAAGTTAAAGTTTCTGAAGAAAGTATATATTTATTTATCGTTAAATCTTTTGAAGGGTTCTTAAAATTATCCACTTCTATGACGTCTATTTCAAAGCTTCCATTGATACATGCAAACCAACGTGTTTCTATTTTATGTCCCTGCCAACCTCTTATAAATTCAGTTGAGTGATTCTCTATTGTGTAAATACGTTTAATTATAGAAGCATCAAACTCATTATTATAAGTTATAACACCCCTTAAGTCTTCATGCCTGTTTCCTTTTAATATCACCAGTTTATAGTTTGAATAATTATCTAAGAACAATTTCCTTATCAGATATTACTAAGAATATTGCATTACATCCTCACCAAACACCTCTTTTCGTATTAGTGGCAGAGTTGATATTAACTGCTTTAGACCTTCTACACCTTGTTGTTCCGTATTATGTGAATGATAATCTTCTATTTTTGAGATATCTTCTTCTCCTTCAGAAAAGTATTTAGCGTAGTTCAAATCACGGTTATCAGCAGGGATACGATAAAAATCACCCATATCTTCTGCTTTTATCATTTCCTCGCGCGTACAAAGTGTTTCATATAATTTTTCGCCATGACGAGTTCCGATAATCTTAACAGGGACCTTTTTACCAGTCAATTCAATTAAAGCTTGAGCTAAATCTCCAATGCTTCCTGCAGGAGCTTTATTTACAAATAAGTCTCCAGGATTTCCGTTTTCAAAAGCAAACAGAACTAAGTCTACTGCATCTTCTAAAGACATAAAAAAGCGAGACATATTAGGATCCGTAATCGTAATAGGTTCTCCTTTTTGAATCTGATTTAAAAATAGCGGGATAACAGATCCTCTGGAAGCCATTACATTTCCATAACGGGTCAAACAAACTGTTGTGTCTTTTAAATTACGGGCTTCTGCTACTGCTACCTTTTCCATCATTGCTTTGGAAATCCCCATAGCATTGATAGGATAAGCAGCTTTATCTGTTGATAAACAAATTACCTTTAAAACTTTATTTGCTGCAGCAGCAAGAATGACATTTTGTGTCCCTTCCACATTTGTTTTTACAGCTTGCATAGGAAAAAATTCGCACGAAGGAACCTGTTTTAGGGCAGCTGCATGGAAAATATAATCTACCCCTCTTGTCGCTGGTTCAACCGAATTATAATCTCTTACATCGCCTATATAGTATTTAATTTTTTCATTTTTATACAGGTTACGCATATCATCCTGTTTTTTCTCATCACGAGAAAAAATGCGTATTTCTTTAAAGTGGTCGGTTTGTAAAAATCTGTTTAGTACAGCTGTTCCGAATGAACCAGTGCCTCCTGTTATTAGGAGTGTTTTATCTTTTATTTGCATATTAAAATTTCTAAAATAAAATTGGCAGGCCCAAAGTTAATAACTTTTATATTATGCCAATTAAAATAGGTTTTTGTTTTTAAAGTTATTTAAGTGAGTGAGGTCATTTAAAATTTATTATTCTTACAAAATTACTTTAGAGCAATGATCATAAAAACAACATAGTTATAAGGTTTCCAGGTGAATATCATTATATCGAAAATAATTGAGCGGTCTCAAAAGATATTTTTATTAGTAAAATATTCTCATTAAACTTTTGTTTTAAATTTGCATAATATACCGTTAACTTTCTGTTGATAGTAATTTTGGGGAAAATCCAATTGGTCTAAAAAAGATTTGAATCGGGCCATTGTTCAAAAACTAATCCAAAATTGAAACGATATTATAATACAGATACTCAGTATTATTTTACATATTTCTTTATACTTTGAAAATATTCATTGAACATTTGATACTGGTAATCCTTAGTATTATTTACTTTTGAATATTCCATTTTTACTGCTTTTAGTTTGTTTATATTTCTATAAGAATAACCTTCAGAATGCCACCAAAAAACACCTTTAGCTTTTTGATTTTTATATGATGTTTCGCTTATAAGCTCTACTACTTGTGCGAAATATTCTACTGGAATCAAACTGAAATTTGCGCCTTCATCTTTTGATGTTGTTCTATTCCAAATAAAAGGATAAACTGGCTTATTATATTGATCTCCATATTGTAAAGCTTGAATCAATTTATTCTTTATATAATTTTGATTCCCTCTATTATGTAATAAACCTGGATTGTAAACATAAAGTGATGGTGCCAGAAAATCTACTTCTTTAATAAGAGGAATTAAATTATCATTTTGTGATTTAAATGTTTGAATGGTTCCTGAATAATTTAAATAATTCAAGTGATAAAATCCCCACTTTACATTTGGCCTAAGCTTTTTAGCAAATCTTATGGCTTTCAGAAATTCTCCTTTGTAATAATCAACCATTCCTGGATCCTTCTGCTGTTGAAATGATTTTAGAGCTTTTCCTTCCCAATCTAAAACGGCAAACCCTGTTGAATTTACATCAGGAAATTTAGTCTCGATTTGGTTTCTAAGCATTTCTTCATTAAATTTTTCATCTTTGACAAAAAATTGCTGATAAAAAATCATATAGGTTTTTAAATTATTATCCTTAGAAAATTTCAATTGACTATCTGAATCCGGCTCGACCAAGAATAACAAATCTAAATTTTTCGCTTGTTTAACATCTAGGTTATTTTTCTGATTAGGTAAAAAAACACTAAATAATAAATTAAAGATCAATAAAAACATACATAAAAAACGCATAATTCAAATTTTTATTCATTAATATAATTCAATCTTCTATTTTTAACTAAACTAGAGAGGTTCTGGTAAATACTATAATTTGGTGATAACCAGAATATCTTAAATTATTATTGTTAAAGGAATAAATAATCCCTAAGTTGAGAACAGAATACGTATAATCACCCCTATCTCAAAACTTTATATTATCAACATTCAGAACTAATTAATTGTTTTTAATTTATATTATTCGTGTAAAAAAGGAACTTTAAAACAGAAACATAACTTTATTTAGTAATAAATATAGTTTCTTATGAATTAATTAAAAGTTCTCACAATTTGCATGCCAAATAAATTAAAAAACTGAACTACTATGGACTTAAAGTTCGCGTTCGAATGTTCCTATCTTATAATAAAATTATCTTTCTTTATAATTCTTAGGGACTTAAATCACTTATTCTATATTAACAAAACTATAGATTATTTACAAAGATCTTCAAATCCAAATACAGAAACCTTCGAGTTAAGCATTTTTTCATGTTTCTCTATATCTTGGGAATTTTGAAACCTATTTTTTATTTTTTTAGCAGGAATTCCTGCATAAATTGAATATGGCTCTACATCCTTTGTTACAATTGAGCCTAATGCGATAATGGCTCCATCTCCGATTGTGACACCTGCAATGATTTTGGAATATGCACCAATCCAAACATCTTTTCCAATTTTGGTTTCACCTAAAAAATCACGTCCAGTAAAAATACAGGGAACTCCAGGCATATTATATTTATGATCACCTCCTAGAATTGAAACATCATGGGCAATCATGGTATAATCACCAATTGTTACTTTTGGATAAATTATACAATTTGGGCCAATGTATGACCATTTCCCAGCTTGTAAATCTTTTGACACATTTGATTTACCACCAAAATAAAATGTTGAATCTAAATTTTTATATCCCAAAAAATTTCTATAAACAAACGTTTTCATCTCTCTGAAAACCTTTCTAATTCTTTGTTTAATTTTCATAAACCACACTTTTTATTTTAGAAACCTGAAATTCAGGATTAAATTTTTCATCAATTACTTGATAGCAATTTTTTCGAATCTCCTCTCTCGATACGTCTTTTTGAAACCACTGATAAATTTTATCCGTCAATGAATTAACGTTTTCATGTTCGAAAAAATCACCTGTCTTACCAATTTCTAAAGCTTCAAATTCAGGCATTTGTAATGCAAAATTATTGTGTGTTATTACTGGAGTTCCATACATTAAAGTATGCATTGCCGTAAGTCCAACATTGCCAGGGGATACACAAAGATCAGCGTTAAAAATATAATTTGCAATTGCATTTTCATCATACAACTGCCCTACGAACCAAACACAATCTTTAAGATCATACTCTGAAACTTTAGAATTTAGAAATCCTCGTTCCTCACCATCTCCGATTATAACTAAATTTAATGGAATATTCTGGTCTTTTAATTTCTTTTGAGCTTCTAAGATGTAATGTAGTTTTTTTACTTTAGTAAGCCTGCCAATGAAAATAAGTATAGGTGCTTTATTTCCAAAATGATTCAAATATACATCTGACTTTATCAATTTCTTCCTAATGACAATTTGCTCTTCATAATTTAAAGAATTATAAATAACATGTAATTTAGATGAACTAAAGCCTTCTTTTATCATCAATTTTTTGGCATATTCTCCATATAGAAAAATTCCGGTTCCCATTGAAAAGAATATTTTTTTAATAATTTTAATTATAAATGATTCTTTTCCATACCAGCCATGAGTCCATAAATACACCTTTTTAGATGAAAATATAGAAAGAAATAAGATGAGCCATGTTGATAGGCAATAGTACTCACCTAAAATAATATAATTGCTGTAATTCTTAAAAAATAAAGAAATAGCGCCTGATTGCCAGTAAAAATTAGAAAATAACGGAACATTTTTTAATTCTCCTTTAAATCCATGTAATTCATTATAATCTAATTTTTTTACATCCCCCATTTTGTCTCCAAAATAAAAGTCACAATCTAAATGCTTATCCATTAATTTAAATACACCCAATCTATAGTGCTGAGCATAGTTATAAATCAAGCAAATTTTTTTTCTTTGATCAATCATATTTTATAAGGAATTACACCAAAACGATTGGTAATTGAATAGTAAATAAAATAAACCAAACAATATGAAAAACAAACTATTAATACTTCTAATTTTTTTCTCTTTGGAATATTAAATATGAAGTTTGACATAATTATCACTTCAAAAATAGTTAAATAATAAGTAAATCTAGAAACCTGTGGAACGGCTAAAAACAAGTTCAATACAATAATTCCTACCCAAAAAAGTTTCATCTGGATCACATTGTTATACAGGTTGTATTTTTTTGTATAAAAATAAATATACATAAACAAAAGCGTTTTAGGCACGATGAAGATATAGTTTGCAATTCTATTAAAAGCACTACCAGCATTATAATCTTCATAATTGGCATATTTTTCAAATGGCAATAATGCTAAATAAGATTTTGCCAAATCTAAAACTCCTGAAAATCCAATAAAAAATGTTATAACTAAGATCGCAGAATACCAGAAATAAGAAAGGTTAATTCTTTTTAAAACAAATATAATGGGAATCAAAGCTAGAATTGAATAATGAAACAATGCACCTAAACCAATATAAAAAAAGAACTTAAGCTGTTTCCCTTTCACTAAAAAGTGAATGGATAACATAAATAACGATACTGCAATAGCTTGTCTAACAATACTGAATGAAAAGAAATAATAAAAAAGAAAAATATAAAACAAAAATGTTAATAAAGGTGACTTAGTTTCTTTTCTAAAAACATAATTTAGAGGAAGAAGAGTTAAAACACTTGATACAAATAATATAATTCTAAATTCTTGAAAATATTCTTTTACAAATACATTTAAGTAAAGCCAGCCTATTTCAATTTTTTTTATTAATTGAGGAATTTTATGTAAATCGATTTCATACTTGTAGTTTAATAAATAATTATTGGTATCAATTCCGACAGTATATGCCCTAAATGTAGCAATTATTATTAAAAAAAATACAACAATAATTGTATTCTTAATCCTTAAACCAAGAAAAAATAATACAATTAGTATAATCATTAAATAAATTTCCATTTACTTTTCTATTAATTCAAAAATTTTATTTTCAATCAATGTTTTTTGCTCTAAGGTGACTTCTTTTATTAATTGTTTTAATTCTTGTTCTTTTAAAATCAATGCTTCTATTGCCTCTTTAGTTAGTTCACTGACTAAGAAATCATTTAAATCCACTCCATCAAAAATATCAATTATCTTCTGAGTTTTTAAATCATTATTCAATAGCCCAATTGGAATTACATTATATACCATTCCTAATAGCAAAACATGTAACCTGTTACTAAGTGTAAAAGAGAATTTATTGTAGAAAGACAAACTGTCCCATTGTAAACAATCCTTGTGAAAACTTACATTTTGATTATTTTTGAAATGGGTAAATAATTCATTATTGTATTCAAAATCGTGATTAACTTGATAAAAGAAGGTTACTTTTTTATCCGTATTATCTAAAATATTTTGGATTGCATCTACTATTTTCCGATGATAATTTTCATCATTTAATCTTCGAAAAGAAACACCAATTTCATTAGATTCAGATTCAACAATATCTTTTGGAGAATATCCAAAACACATATCTGGGATATAATCAATATTTTTGAATCCTAGTCCTTTTAATGCATTTACATTAGTATAACTTCTACAAAGTATTTTTTCGGTATTTTTAGAAAAAAAGTTCACCGACCTTTTGTCTAGTTCATTTTTGTAATGAACGTCATTGCCTACCAAGTAAGATTTTACACCTTTAGATTTAAATATCTTAAAAATTACTCCGATCAGCATATTCTTCAGAAACACTTTCTTGTTCCCTGCACTTCCAAAAGGACCAGGGCTTTTAAAAATATGTGTAATCCCCAAATTTGAAAAATATAACGGAACTACACTCTTTCCTTTAAAACTTTTATTGGTAATTTCTGATAATTCTTTTACGTTTTGGGTATCTTTTAAAAGCTCTTTTTTAAATCGTTCCGGCACATTTCTGGTATCTAGGTAAACCTGTCCAAATCTGGAAATCTGATCAATCAAGCACTTATTAATCAGTAAATCACCTACATTATCATATTGTGTAGCAACTATGTATACTATTTTATTTTTCATTTAAAAAAATTCAGATTTTAAATCATTTACAAAATTTTCATAATTGACTTGGGCATTAAAATTCAAACTCCAGAATTTTTTTACTTCTTCTCTACTTAAATTTTCACCCAATATCTGATTTATTGCCAAATTTACATCTGAAATGAGTGGATCCGCATTTAATAGCTTTCCTGTTTCTTTCTGAACAATTTCTCCACTTCCCCCAACATTGGTAGCAATTACCGGTATACCAAAAGATTGTGCTTCCATAATAGAAACTGGAATGCCTTCAGAACTACTTAGGTTGATGAAGATGGAAACTGGATTTTCTTCGTAATACTTATAAATTTGGGTATTCGGAACACCTCCGTTCAATTGAGCTTTTAGATTGGATAATTCTGGAATACTATTTTTTATATTTACTCTTTCTTTACCATCTCCAAAATGA